>NZ_JBFOCW010000052.1:0-148313 GCF_040908005.1 Aeromonas sp. s1(2024)
GTTGGGCATTAAGGAAAAGTTAATGGCAATCCGAATCTTCGCGATACTTTTCTCCATTTTTTCTCTTGCCACTTTCGCGCATGCGCAAGAAGGCACGCTAGAACGTTCTGACTGGAGGAAGTTTTTCAGCGAATTTCAAGCCAAAGGCACGATAGTTGTGGCAGACGAACGCCAAGCGGATCGTGCCATGTTGGTTTTTGATCCTGTGCGATCGAAGAAACGCTACTCGCCTGCATCGACATTCAAGATACCTCATACACTTTTTGCACTTGATGCAGGCGCTGTTCGTGATGAGTTCCAGATTTTTCGATGGGACGGCGTTAACAGGGGCTTTGCAGGCCACAATCAAGACCAAGATTTGCGATCAGCAATGCGGAATTCTACTGTTTGGGTGTATGAGCTATTTGCAAAGGAAATTGGTGATGACAAAGCTCGGCGCTATTTGAAGAAAATCGACTATGGCAACGCCGATCCTTCGACAAGTAATGGCGATTACTGGATAGAAGGCAGCCTTGCAATCTCGGCGCAGGAGCAAATTGCATTTCTCAGGAAGCTCTATCGTAACGAGCTGCCCTTTCGGGTAGAACATCAGCGCTTGGTCAAGGATCTCATGATTGTGGAAGCCGGTCGCAACTGGATACTGCGTGCAAAGACGGGCTGGGAAGGCCGTATGGGTTGGTGGGTAGGATGGGTTGAGTGGCCGACTGGCTCCGTATTCTTCGCACTGAATATTGATACGCCAAACAGAATGGATGATCTTTTCAAGAGGGAGGCAATCGTGCGGGCAATCCTTCGCTCTATTGAAGCGTTACCGCCCAACCCGGCAGTCAACTCGGACGCTGCGCGATAAAACCGCGCAGCGCCGGTTACTTCAACGTTAGTACCACTGAAACCCTCCTTTATTTCGCCCATGTTTATTCAAACGGCATTCAGTTTCTCAAACGCTGTGCAGCGCTGGGTTTGCCGTTTCTCTGGGCTTCGCCTGGTGGCGTTACGCTGGTTTGTGGTCTTTTTGGCCTCTGGCCCTTGTGTAGCAAGCGCGAGCAGCTATTTTTTTCGTAGTGCTGTGCCGCCTCGGTGGCACCGTGCCTTTTCGCAGTTAGCGCCCGTCGCCAAGTTACGGTTATCCGTTTTGGCTTCTGGCTCTAACATTTCGGTCAAGCCGACCCGCATTCTGCGGTCGGCTTACCTCGCCCGTTAGATGCACTAAGCACATAATTGCTCACAGCCAAACTATCAGGTCAAGTCTGCTTTTATTATTTTTAAGCGTGCATAATAAGCCCTACACAAATTGGGAGATATATCATGAAAGGCTGGCTTTTTCTTGTTATCGCAATAGTTGGCGAAGTAATCGCAACATCCGCATTAAAATCTAGCGAGGGCTTTACTAAGCTTGCCCCTTCCGCCGTTGTCATAATCGGTTATGGCATCGCATTTTATTTTCTTTCTCTGGTTCTGAAATCCATCCCTGTCGGTGTTGCTTATGCAGTCTGGTCGGGACTCGGCGTCGTCATAATTACAGCCATTGCCTGGTTGCTTCATGGGCAAAAGCTTGATGCGTGGGGCTTTGTAGGTATGGGGCTCATAATTGCTGCCTTTTTGCTCGCCCGATCCCCATCGTGGAAGTCGCTGCGGAGGCCGACGCCATGGTGACGGTGTTCGGCATTCTGAATCTCACCGAGGACTCCTTCTTCGATGAGAGCCGGCGGCTAGACCCCGCCGGCGCTGTCACCGCGGCGATCGAAATGCTGCGAGTCGGATCAGACGTCGTGGATGTCGGACCGGCCGCCAGCCATCCGGACGCGAGGCCTGTATCGCCGGCCGATGAGATCAGACGTATTGCGCCGCTCTTAGACGCCCTGTCCGATCAGATGCACCGTGTTTCAATCGACAGCTTCCAACCGGAAACCCAGCGCTATGCGCTCAAGCGCGGCGTGGGCTACCTGAACGATATCCAAGGATTTCCTGACCCTGCGCTCTATCCCGATATTGCTGAGGCGGACTGCAGGCTGGTGGTTATGCACTCAGCGCAGCGGGATGGCATCGCCACCCGCACCGGTCACCTTCGACCCGAAGACGCGCTCGACGAGATTGTGCGGTTCTTCGAGGCGCGGGTTTCCGCCTTGCGACGGAGCGGGGTCGCTGCCGACCGGCTCATCCTCGATCCGGGGATGGGATTTTTCTTGAGCCCCGCACCGGAAACATCGCTGCACGTGCTGTCGAACCTTCAAAAGCTGAAGTCGGCGTTGGGGCTTCCGCTATTGGTCTCGGTGTCGCGGAAATCCTTCTTGGGCGCCACCGTTGGCCTTCCTGTAAAGGATCTGGGTCCAGCGAGCCTTGCGGCGGAACTTCACGCGATCGGCAATGGCGCTGACTACGTCCGCACCCACGCGCCTGGAGATCTGCGAAGCGCAATCACCATCTCGGAAACCCTCGCGAAATTTCGCAGTCGCGACGCCAGAGACCGAGGGTTAGATCATGCCTAGCATTCACCTTCCGGCCGCCCGCTAGCGGACCCTGGTCAGGTTCCGCGAAGGTGGGCGCAGACATGCTGGGCTCGTCAGGATCAAACTGCACTATGAGGCGGCGGTTCATACCGCGCCAGGGGAGCGAATGGACAGCGAGGAGCCTCCGAACGTTCGGGTCGCCTGCTCGGGTGATATCGACGAGGTTGTGCGGCTGATGCACGACGCTGCGGCGTGGATGTCCGCCAAGGGAACGCCCGCCTGGGACGTCGCGCGGATCGACCGGACATTCGCGGAGACCTTCGTCCTGAGATCCGAGCTCCTAGTCGCGAGTTGCAGCGACGGCATCGTCGGCTGTTGCACCTTGTCGGCCGAGGATCCCGAGTTCTGGCCCGACGCCCTCAAGGGGGAGGCCGCATATCTGCACAAGCTCGCGGTGCGACGGACACATGCGGGCCGGGGTGTCAGCTCCGCGCTGATCGAGGCTTGCCGCCATGCCGCGCGAACGCAGGGGTGCGCCAAGCTGCGGCTCGACTGCCACCCGAACCTGCGTGGCCTATACGAGCGGCTCGGATTCACCCACGTCGACACTTTCAATCCCGGCTGGGATCCAACCTTCATCGCAGAACGCCTAGAACTCGAAATCTAACGTCCGTTCGGGCATCGAGGTCCATGTCGGGGTGGGACGGGCCCGTGGCTTCAAGATCACTTGCAGTCCGACCGCGATGTCTTGGTTGCGCGAGAGGTTGTCGATATCCTCCACTTCCATCATCAACCCTGGATAATGCCGCCGCCGTCATCGCCGCCGACGCCCGTGCCGGGCTTTTCGGGCCTGTCAGGCTTGCTCGGCCTTCAGCCTGCCTGGGCGAGATCTCCGGCGGACGGATTAACGGCGGAGCTTCGCCGCCTTTCGTGCGTGTGAAGGCCGAGGCTCTGTTGCAAAAATCGTGAAGCTTGAGCATGCTTGGCGGAGATTGGACGGACGGAACGATGACGGATTTCAAGTGGCGCCATTTCCAGGGTGATGTGATCCTGTGGGCGGTGCGCTGGTATTGTCGCTATCCGATCAGCTATCGCGACCTTGAGGAAATGCTGGCGGAACGCGGCATTTCGGTCGACCATACGACGATCTATCGCTGGGTCCAGTGCTACGCCCCGGAGATGGAGAAGCGGCTGCGCTGGTTCTGGCGGCGTGGCTTTGATCCGAGCTGGCGCCTGGATGAAACCTACGTCAAGGTGCGGGGCAAGTGGACCTACCTGTACCGGGCAGTCGACAAGCGGGGCGACACGATCGATTTCTACCTGTCGCCGACCCGCAGCGCCAAGGCAGCGAAGCGGTTCCTGGGCAAGGCCCTGCGAGGCCTGAAGCACTGGGAAAAGCCTGCCACGCTCAATACCGACAAAGCGCCGAGCTATGGTGCAGCGATCACCGAATTGAAGCGCGAAGGAAAGCTGGACCGGGAGACGGCCCACCGGCAGGTGAAGTATCTCAATAACGTGATCGAGGCCGATCACGGAAAGCTCAAGATACTGATCAAGCCGGTGCGCGGTTTCAAATCGATCCCCACGGCCTATGCCACGATCAAGGGATTCGAAGTCATGCGAGCCCTGCGCAAAGGACAGGCTCGCCCCTGGTGCCTGCAGCCCGGCATCAGGGGCGAGGTGCGCCTTGTGGAGAGAGCTTTTGGCATTGGGCCCTCGGCGCTGACGGAGGCCATGGGCATGCTCAACCACCATTTCGCAGCAGCCGCCTGATCGGCGCAGAGCGACAGCCTACCTCTGACTGCCGCCAATCTTTGCAACAGAGCCTCCGTCGCCATGCTCACCTCGCTTTGGTGCACACGAGTATTGAGCATAGTCGAGATTGGTGCAGATCACTTCTGATATTGAACTGTCAGGAGCTGGCTGCACAACAGCCATTACGCCCAATCAACTGGTGCAGTCGTCTTCTGAAAATGACATGTTCATTTGACTACTTTTCGGCTATCCCATTGCAGAGTAAGATGCCTCTTCAATAAAAATAAGAATTAGGAGTTCGGGTGTGAAGGCATTAGAGAAAGAAAGGATATCGCCCTATATCAGCCAGTTATACGAGTGCGGTATTAATGATTCTGACATTAAGCTTGTCGTGGACCAATTTCGTGCCGACGTTTCCTGCAGTTCATCCCTGTTTTTATTGCGGGATGATGACAAGAGCGACGGAATAAAGCTTTTTTCCAGCGGTCTGACCGAGGCCCAGCAGCAGTTTTACCTGCAACATCATCGCCAGGATGTGTGGTTCAACCATTATCTGGATAAAGGGTGCAAGGGGATCGTCAGCGCCAACAGCATTTCAAGCTCGGTGGGCCTGCTGGCAAGTTTCGGCGCCCAATTCGCCGCCGGCGGCGTCTGCCAGGTCAAAGGGCGTGGGCTGAGCAGCCTGTGCAGTTACCGTGGTGCAGCGCAAGATGATTTCAGCAGTCGCGACCTCACCTCGCTCTCGGAAATCTATTCCGGACTGGCGGCCTGGAGCCACCATTATTGGAACTTGCTGGCCCTGGAAACCCAGAACTATCAGTTGCAACAGCTGGTGAAAAACCATAATAAGCCCAGCGCCATCATAGACGACAAGGGGCATATTCATTATTCCAATGTGGCCTTCAACCGTATCGCCGATGAAAATGTGGAATTGCGGGCCATCAATGGCATTTTCTCTTTGCAGAATAAGGAGCAGCAACGTCAGCTCAAGGAGATCCTCAATGGCTTTGCCTATTTGCTGCCCGGCGCCAGCGCCTATATGTCCATTCCCCGTCAGCCTAACCTGCGCCCGCTGCTGGTCCAATGCACCCTGATGAGCGGACTCAGCCGCTTTGAACGCTATGTGGAAGTGGTGCTGCGTGACCCCGAGCACGCCTTCAATCCTGACATCGAAGCGCTGGCCAGCCTCTATCCCCTCACCATTGGCGAGAAGGAGCTGCTGGTGCTGATGAGCAAGGGTTACAGCAGCAACGACATCGCGGAGCTGCGCGGTGTCAAGGTGGAAACCGTGCGCTCCACCCTGAAAGGGGTGTTCAAGAAGACCGGCTGCCACAGCCAGAACGAGCTCTTGCTCTTGCTGCAATCCATCTCCTGATCCACGCGGACTATGCTTGGAGTGAGCTGGACATAGTGCCCGGCTCTTGCCTCCCCTCGGGAGGCTCGTTGGGGGAAAGCGTCATGGAATCACTCAAGGCAAAGGACTACATGCAGACCAAGCCCATCATCTTCAGCGCAGAGATGATGGTACAGGCGGCGGTGGAAAAATTTCTCAACAGTCATCAGTTGGGCGGCCCCGTAGTGGACAGCCAGGGACATCTGATTGGCTGGGTCTCCGAGCAGGATTGCATTGCCGTCATGTTGAAAGAGGCCTACCACTGTGAACAGGTGGCCCAGGTCAGGGATGTGATGCGCAAGGAGGTGCTGGCAGTCGGCCCCGACACCAGCATCCTGGATCTGGCGGAGATGATGATGGGTCAAAAGCCCAAGATCTATCCTGTGGTGGAGGAGGGGCGCCTGCTCGGGGTCATCAACCGCCACAATGTGATGCAGGCCATCCACGCCCAGCTTGGCACCTGTTTCGTGCATCAGGCCAGAGTCTGAATGGTGTTGTCTGGTTGTTTTCAAAGAGCAGGCTCCGGCCTGCTCTTTTCATCCGTGACGGTCATGACGCCTCCGGCTTGATGTGCTGGCGCGGCGCTTTAAGGCTTGCACCGCCCAGCCTCGCTCTTTAGGATCTCCCCCAGCTATCGATATGGCCCTTGATGGGCACTCTTTTAAGGAATTCGTACCTTGTCTCTCTCTATCGAGGCGCTGCGCCGCCGTCTTACCGCCTGCATGAATCTCGACGCCCGCCGTCTCTCCAGTCGACTGCACGGGGTCAAGAAGCTGCCGGAAGCCAAGCAGGCTGCCGTGCTCGAAACCATCGCCGCTGACCTGGATGTGGCACAGACGCGCTATCAGTCCCGTCTGGCGGGCGTGCCTAAGGTCACCTATCCGGACAATCTGCCAGTCAGCCAGAAGCAAGGGGAGATCGCCAAAGCCATTGAAGAGCATCAAGTGGTGATCATCGCCGGCGAAACCGGTTCGGGCAAAACCACCCAGATCCCCAAGATCTGTCTGGCGCTCGGGCGTGGGGTCAAGGGCTTCATCGGCCACACCCAGCCGCGCCGTCTGGCGGCCCGTACCGTCGCGGCCCGTATTGCCGAGGAGATGGAGTCCGAGCTTGGCCACTACGTGGGTTACAAGGTGCGCTTTACCGATCAGGTGAGTGAGCAGACCCACATCAAGCTGATGACCGACGGTATCCTGCTGGCCGAGATCCAGAACGACCGGATGCTGACCCAGTACGACACCATCATCATCGATGAGGCCCACGAGCGCAGCCTCAACATCGACTTCATCCTGGGCTATCTCAAACAGCTGCTGCCAAAGCGCCCCGATCTCAAGGTGATCATCACCTCGGCCACCATTGACCCCCAGCGTTTCTCTCGTCATTTCAACAAGGCGCCGGTGATCGAGGTCTCCGGTCGCACCTATCCGGTGGAGGTGCGTTACCGCCCACTGTTTGTTGATAAAAAAAGCAATGACAAGAGCGAAGGGCTGGAGGAGCGCGACGAGCTGCAGGGGATCTTTGATGCGGTGGAAGAGCTGGCCCGCGAGGGGCTCGGGGACATCCTCATCTTCATGAACGGCGAGCGGGAGATCCGCGATACCGCCGATGCCCTGCGCAAGCTCAACCTGCGCGATACCGAGGTGCTGCCGCTCTACGCCCGCCTCTCCAACGCCGAGCAGAACAAGGTGTTCCAGCCACACGCCGGACGGCGCATCGTACTGGCCACCAACGTGGCGGAGACCTCGCTGACGGTGCCGGGCATTCGTTACGTCATCGATCCGGGTACGGCCCGCATCAGTCGCTACTCCTGGCGCACCAAGGTGCAGCGCCTGCCCATCGAGCCGGTCTCCCAGGCCAGCGCCAACCAGCGTAAAGGGCGTTGCGGTCGGGTGGCGGATGGTATCTGTATCCGCCTCTACTCAGAGGAGGATTTCAATAGCCGTCCGGCCTTTACCGACCCCGAGATCCTGCGCACCAACCTGGCCTCCGTCATCCTGCAGATGCTGGCGCTCGGCCTTGGTAATATGGAGGCTTTCCCGTTCGTCGAGCCGCCGGAGTCGCGCCATATCAAGGACGGTCTGACCCTCTTGAAAGAGCTGGAGGCGGTGCGCGAGCTGCCCGCCACGGGCGATCGCGAAGCCAAGCTGCAGCTGACCGAGACCGGTCGCCAGCTCTCGCGTATCCCCCTTGATCCGCGTCTGGCGAAGATGGTGATCAGTGCGGCGCAGACCGGTTGCCTGAGCGAGGTGATGGTGATCACCGCCGCCCTCAGCATTCAGGATCCCCGCGAGCGGCCCATGGAGAAAAAGCAGGCCGCCGACGAGCAGCACAGACGTTTTGAAGACAAGGATTCCGACTTCCTCGCTTTTGTTAACCTCTGGAACTATCTTAAAGAGCAGCAGGATGCTCTTGGCAGCAACCCGTTTCGCCGCATGTGCCAGAAGGAGTTTCTCTCCTATCTGCGGGTACGCGAGTGGCAGGACATTCACTTCCAGCTGCGTCAGACGGTCAAGGAGCTGGGCTTCAAGGCCAACCAAGAACCGGCAGACTTCAAGACGGTGCACTGCGCGCTGCTGACCGGTCTTTTGAGCCATATCGGCAACAAGGATCTGGAAAAGCCCGAGTTTCTCGGGGCCCGCAACGGCCGCTTCCACCTCTTCCCGGCCTCCGGTCTGTTCAAAAAGCCGCCCAAGTGGGTGATGGCCGCCGAGCTGGTGGAGACCTCGCGCCTCTACGCCCGCATCAACGCCAAGATTGAACCGGAGTGGGTGGAGCCGCTGGCAGGTCACCTCATCAAGCTGCACCACAGCGACCCTCACTGGTCGAAGAAAAACGGTGCCGTGATGGCCAAGGAGAAGGTGACCCTCTATGGTCTGACTCTGGTCAACGAGCGCACCATCAACTTCAGCCGCATCGATCCGGCGCTGTGCCGCGAGCTGTTTATCCGCCGCGCCCTGGTGGAGGGGGATTTCGAGACCCGCCACCGTTTCTTCAGCGATAACCGCAAGCTCCTGGCCGAGGTAGAGGCGCTGGAGCACAAATCCCGTCGGCGCGATATTCTGGTGGATGATGAGGACTTGTTCCGCTTCTACGATGCCCGTTTGCCGGAAGATGTGATTTCCGCCCGCCACTTCGACAAGTGGTGGAAGGAGGCGCAAAAGCAGGATCCCGAGCTGCTCAACTTCGAGAAAGAGATGTTGATGAAGGGGGATGCGGCCCACATCAGCGATCTCGACTACCCCAACTTCTGGCAGCAGGGGCGCCTCAAGCTCAAGCTGACCTATCAGTTCGAGCCGGGGGAGGCGGCGGATGGCGTGACCCTGCATATCCCGCTGCCGCTCCTGAATCAGGTGGAGGTGAAGGGGTTCGAGTGGCTGATCCCCGGGCTGCGTCACGAGTTGTTGGTGGCCCTCATCAAGTCGATGCCCAAGCCGATGCGCAAGAACTTCGTGCCGGCCCCCAATTATGCCGATGCGTTGCTCGCCAGTATCAACCCCGAGCAGGGGCCGCTGTTGGACGAGATGGAGCGTCAGCTGCGCCGCATGACCGGCGTGACCGTGCCCCGTGAATCCTGGGATTGGGCTGCGGTGCCCGATCACCTGAAACTCACCTTCCGTGTGGTGGACGACAAGCACAAGAAGGTGGCGGAAGGCAAGGATCTGGAGGCATTGAAAGAGTCGCTGCGCGGCAAGGTGCAGGAGACTCTGTCACAAGTGGCGGACGATGATATCGAGCAGTCTGGCCTCACCCTGTGGAGCTTTGGCGAACTGCCGCAAGAGTACAGTCAGAAGCGCGGTGGGTTCGAGGTGAAGGCCTATCCGGCGTTGGTAGACGAGAAAGATTCGGTCGCCATCCAGCTGGTGGAGAGCCCTGTGGTGCAGCAGCAGCTGATGTGGGCAGGCCAACGCCGGCTGGTGCTGCTCAACGTGCCATCTCCCATCAAGTATCTGCAGGAGAAGTTGCCCAACAAGGCCAAGCTCGGGCTCTATTTCAACCCGTTTGGCAAGGTGGCCGAGCTGATTGACGACTGCATCGCCTGCGGCTGCGACAAGCTGATTGAGCAGCACGGCGGCATGGCTTGGGACGAGGCCGGTTTCGAGGCGCTCAAGGAGTATGTCCGCGCCGAGCTCAACGATGCGGTGGTGGAGGTGGCCAAACAGGTGGAAGCCGTGCTGACCCTCTCCCATGAGATCAAGAAACGGCTCAAGGGCAAGATGCAGCTCGACACCGCCTTTGCCATGTCGGACATCCAGCAGCAGTTGGGTAACCTCATTCACAAGGGCTTTGTCACCGAGACCGGCTGGCAGCGGCTGCCTGACTTGCTGCGCTACCTGCGGGCCATCGAGCGGCGGCTCGAGAAGCTCGCCATCGATCCCAACCGGGATCGGGTCTACATGCTCAAGGTGCACAGCGTGGAGTCGGAGTACAAGGCACTGCTCGCCAAGATCCCCAAATCCCAGCTGATCCCGGCCGAGGTGGCCAATATCCGCTGGATGATCGAGGAGCTGCGAGTTTCCTTCTTCGCCCAGCAACTGGGGACGCCATACCCTATCTCGGATAAACGGGTGCAGAGCGCCATTGCCCAGTGCTAAGCTGCTATCTATCTGTTTTCTGAGCCATAGTGTGAAAGCAACGAGACGCCAAAGGGAAGGGAGGCCGTCATATGCTGGGGATCTGGTTGGGGGTGGCACTGGTCAACATCAGCGGGTATCAACCCATTGCGGAACAAACCTGGGTGCAGCTCAACCCGGAGTTCTATCCGGTGCAGCGCCCCGTGCCGCCCATTTTTGCGGCCTGGCGGGGCAATCAGTTTCCCCCTCTTGAACAGAGAAAGAAGAATGGCCGCTGGCAGATCCTCTTTCCTGCCCGGCTGGTGCCCCCCTTCGATCTGTTCGAAGGGGAGGCCCAGCTCTCCAAGGCTTACCTGGCCAGGCTAAAGCGCATCGATGAGATGGCCTATGGCATGGCGCCCCACCAATCAGTACAGCAAGCCGCCTCCTCGGCCCCCTCGTTCGAAGTCCAGGGCGCTGTCGCCTTTGTCGCCGAGTTCTCCCTGCCTCGGGAGAAGAAGGCGCGGATGCCTCTGGGGGAGCCCTTGCTCGCACGGCTGGGGGGGCAGGGAGTCGCCATCCAGGCCTTGGCAAGACAGGGAGATGCACAGCCCATGGCCACCGCAGATTCTTCCCCTGAGCAGGCGACCCTGACTCTTTCCGCCACGGCGGCAGGGGAGGCATCGCGGGTTTGTCATCAGGTGGCGGCGGGAGAAACCCTGTGGCGCATTGCAAGCCAGCTTCAGTCAAAGGAGGCCGGCGGCTCGGATACTTACAGTTATCTGCTGGCGCTGGTGCAGGAAAATCGTGACAGGATGGCCAAAGGGATCCAGGTACAGGCCGGGCAGCGCCTCTATTGCCCGAAAGCGCAGACTCTGGCGCAATTCGATGCCCTGAGCCCGGCCCAGCGACAGCAGCAGTTTGCTCGTCTGGAGCAGGGGCGCTAGGGGATGGCGAGAGGCGTGGTGGAGTGCCTCTTGGCCAAAGAGGAGTGACGCGGGTTCTTTCCTTGTATCCCCTCCGGACCCGTGCTAGTATTCGCGCTCGTTTTGCGAGGTGCTGACCGGTCGCAGTCAACACCATACATTCATCTTAAAAGAGATAATCACTATGTCTTTCGTATTCCAAGCTGAAGTCCGTTCTGACCTGGGGAAAGGTGCGAGCCGCCGCCTGCGTCATGCTGACCTGGTTCCTGCCATCGTTTACGGTGCAGGCAAAGAAGCCGTGTCCGTTACCCTGGACCACAAGAAGCTGATCCTGGCCCAAGAGAAGCCGGAGTTCTACTCCTCCGAGCTGACCCTGGTCATCAACGGTGAAGAAGTCAAAGTGAACGTGAAAGCTATCCAGCGTCACCCGGTTCGCTACAAGCTGGTTCACCTGGATTTCGTTCGCGTCTAATCGACAACGAACTTTCCTGTGAAGAGGCCACCCAATCGGGTGGCCTCTTTGTTTTTACAGCATTTTTTCCGGGAAAATAAAATACTCAAACAGCACTATTGGTCTTTACTTGAAGGCATGATTGACAGCAGGACACGTGTTGTGGTGCTCTGATGTTCAAAAAGTACTCGGGCAAGTCCATTTTTCGGGGCGATGTTGACCGTTATGAAAGGAATCGTACGGACATATATCCTGCTGTTTTCACCTATTCTGCTGTTGGTCCTGGCAGGTGGCTATCTGCTGGGCAGTGCATTGATCGAGCGCGAGCTCTATCGCGTTCGCAGCGATGAGAGCACCTTCCTGGCGCTTGTCAGCGGCCGCCTTGACGGCGAGCTGGCGGTGCCGCTGCGCCATGTGCGCAGCATGTCGGAAGAACCCATCCTGCTCGAAGCGGCGGCTCGCAATGACCGTGACACCCTGGCCGTCCAGTTCACCATCCTGCTGAACCGCAATCCCGACTATGCCCAGGTGCGTTGGCTTGCCCCGGATGGCATGGAGCGGGTACGCATCGATCGCCAGGGCCAGCGTCTGTGGCGTGTGACGGACGACCAGTTGCAGAACAAGGGGGAGCGTTACTACTTTCGCGATGCTATGGCGCTGCCCTGGGAGCGGGTCTACGTCTCGCCGCTCGATCTCAACGTTGAACACGGGGTGATCGATCGCCCCTTCAACCCCATGATCCGCATTGCCAAGCGTCTGCGCCTTGGGGGACGTGATCTTGGTCTGCTGCTAATCAACGTTCAGGCTGCCCGTATGCTCAAGGAGTTTGCCGACAACCGCGGCAAGGCAGCCGATCACATTATGTTGTTCAACCAGGACGGATACTGGCTGCGCAGCCCGGACCCATCCCGGGAGTGGGGCTTCATGCTCGAGCGCCCGGATCTGACTCTGAAGCAGACTTCTCCCCAGGCCTGGCAGGCGTTCTGGGACGCATCAAACGGCCAGATGGAGTCTGCCGACGGACTCTGGAGCTGGACCACCCTGTACCCGGCACAGAATCATGATCAGCTGATCTGGAAAGCCGCGTCCCTGGTGCCGCACAGCGAGCTGCAGGCCATTCGCACTCATATCTGGGGGATCATCTTGGCCGCCAGCGCCGTGCTGCTGCTGTTGTTTGGTGCTGGTGTGGCTGCACTGGTGCGCAGCAGGCACAAGGAGCAACTGGCCCAGCAGGAAGCGGCCAGGTTGGCACAGGTCAAAGGTGATTTCATCGCCAACATGAGCCACGAGATCCGCACCCCCATGAACGCCATCATGGGGCTGACCTACCTGCTCGAACAGGGAGGGCTCGACGATGGTCAGCATGCCCTGGTGCGCAAAATCCACCAGGCCGGGCAGGCACTGCTCGGGATCATCAACGACATCCTTGATTTCTCCAAGATTGAGTCGGGTCGGCTCGAGCTTGAGCGGGTACCATTCAGTCTCGAAGAGGTGCTCGATCACGTGGCGGCCATCATGTCCACCTGCGTTGGCCAGAAGCACCTCGAACTGGTGGTGAGCAGTGCCCCCGAGCCGGTTTCCCATCTGATTGGGGACGCCCTGCGCCTCGAGCAGGTGTTGCTCAACCTGACCGGCAATGCCATCAAGTTTACCGAGCGCGGCGAGGTGGAGGTCAAGGTCGTGCTGGAAGCAGAGCAAGACGGCATGGCCACCTTGCTGTTTCGGGTGCGCGACACCGGGATCGGCATTCCCCCCGAGCAGCAGGCCAACATTTTCAATGCCTTCTCCCAGGCAGACTCCTCCACCAGTCGCCGCTTCGGGGGCACCGGGCTTGGTCTGACCATCAGTCGCCGCCTGGTGAACCTGATGGGGGGGGACATCGGCGTCACCAGCGAGCTTGGCAAGGGGAGCGAATTCTGGTTCCGCGTCCGGCTGGAGCAGGTAGAGCGGCCCGAGGCCTTGAACGAGCGTCTGCAGCACATCTCGCTGCTCATCGCCGACGACAATCAGGTGACCCGCGACGCCCTGTCGATGACGGTGGGTTCCCTCGGATGGCAGTCGAGGGTGGTGGAGTCCGGTGAGCAGGCGCTGCATCATCTGCTGCGCCAGGGGGAGCGTTTCGACGTGATCCTGCTCGACTGGATCATGCCGGGCATGGACGGGCTCGAGACCTGCCTGGCCATTCGCCGCGCCTTCGAGCAGCAGGAGCGTTCACCCATCATCATCATGGCGACCTCCTATTCCCAGGATGAACTGATGCACCGCCCCGGTTCGGATCAGGTGGATCTGGTACTGCACAAACCGGTCACCGGCTCCAGTCTTTACAATGCGGTGGCGCGTCTCATCCACGAGAAGCGCGAGCATGTGGATCCCCTTGAGAGTGGCCAGCGCCGTCTGCGCCTGCCGGGCGTGCACATACTGCTGGTGGATGACAGCGACATCAACCTTGAGGTGGCGACCCGCTTGCTGCAACGGGAGGGGGCCGAGGTGATCACCGCCATCGACGGGGAGCGAGCCCTGGCCTGCCTGGCAGATCCGGCCCGGCGCATCGATCTGGTGCTCATGGATGTGCAGATGCCGGTGATGGATGGCTACGAGGCGACCCGTCGCCTGCGCCTGCTGCCGGGGCGGGAGGAGACTCCCGTGCTGGCTCTCACCGCAGGGGTATTCAAGGATCAGCGGGAGGCGGCATTGGCCTCTGGCATGAACGACTTCATCGCCAAGCCGCTCGATGTGGAGCAGCTCATCGCGACCTTGCTGCGTTATCTGCCGGACGTTGTCCTGCCGCTCACCGTGAACGACGAACTACTCCCCCACGAGCCGGTGGCCGGCATCGATATCGATACCGGACTGCGCAACTGGGGTGAAGCCTCTATCTACCTCAAATACCTGCGGCGTTTTCGCGATGACTACATGACGGTCGGTACCGTGTTGCCGGGTTACATCGCCCAGCACGAGACCGATGCGGCCGCGAGTCTGCCCACAAGATCAAGGGGGTGGCGGGCAGCCTGTCGCTCACCGATGTGGCGCGTATCAGTGCCGAGTTGAACGAGGCCATCGAGCAGGGTGGCGACACCAGCCAGCTTATCGCGCCCTTCCTCGAGGCCCTGGAGCGGGCACAACACTCCATTGATACCTATGCCGGGCGCGAGCCGGGCGCGGTCAGCTCCCCGCTGGCCCAGGAGGGGGCGCGGGAGGTCTGCCTGCACGCCCTGCATCAGGCCCTGGTGAGCGAGGAGCTGGATCTGATTGAGCCGGCGCTGAGCCAGGCAAGGAGTCACTTGCCTTGCGAGCTGGTGAGCGAGATAAGTGCAGCCCTGGAGCTGTTCGATATCCCGTTCGCCACCCGCAAGCTGGAGGATTATCTGGAGGATCGGGAGGAACCTGCGCCATGAGTCGACCGCGCGTGCTGATCATCGACGACGAGCCGAGCAACCTCGGGTTGCTGCGGCAAATCCTCAAGGAGGAGTACAACCTCTTCTTTGCCAAAGGGGGAGAGGAGGGGTTGGCCGCCGTGGGGCGTCACGAGCCGGCACTTATCCTGCTGGACGTGCGCATGCCCGACATGGATGGTTACGAGGTGTGCCGTCGGCTCAAGGCCGATCCGGCTCATGCCGGGATCCCGGTGCTCTTTATCACCGCGAGCGACAACGCAGACAGCGAGAGCCAGGGGTTCGAGGCGGGCGGAGTGGATTATATCTACAAGCCGGTCTGTCCGAGCACGGTGCGTGCCCGGGGGCGCAATCATCTCTCCCTGGTGCGCCTCGATCAGCTCGAGTGCAGCTATCGCACTGCCATCGTCATGCTGAGCGAGGCGGGCCACTACAACGACACCGACACCGGGGTGCATATCTGGCGCATGGCCGCATACGCCCGGGCCCTGGCTGATGCGGCTGGCTGGAGCCCGGAGCAGTCGGATCTGCTGGAGCTGGCGGCCCCCATGCACGACATGGGCAAGATTGGTATCCCCGATCACATCCTCAAGAAGCCTGGCCCCCTCACCGAGGAGGAGTGGATCATCATGCGAAGTCACCCGCGTATCGGTTACGAGATCTTGAGGCGATCCGATGCCCCCATTTTCGCATGGCGGCGGAGATTGCCCTGCACCACCACGAGAAATGGGACGGCTCGGGCTATCCCGCCGGCGAGACCGGCGAGGGGATCCCCGAGGCGTCGCGGATCGTGGCCATCGCCGACGTCTTTGACGCCCTGAGCGTGCGTCGTCCCTACAAGGAGCCCTGGCCCCTGGACCGGGTGCTGGCTACCATGCGCGATGGCTCCGGCCAGCACTTCGATCCCCGGCTGCTCTCCCGTTTTCTCGAGATCATGCCGGAGATCTTGCGCCTCAAGGCGCAATGGGATGCCCGCGAGGAGCGGGGGGATTACCAGATGGGCTGGGTCAGATAGGGATTGCTGGCCCGTTCGTGACCAAAGGTGGAGCTCGGGCCATGGCCCGGAATAAAGACGATCTCATCCCCGAGCGGCAGCAGGGTCTCGGTAATCGACCTGATCAGCGTCCCGTGATCCCCGCGCGGGAAATCGGTGCGGCCTATGCTGCCGGCAAAGAGCACATCCCCCACCCAGGCGAGGCGTTCTGCCTGGCAGAGCAGTACGATGTGGCCCGGAGTGTGGCCCGGGCAGAAATAGACCTCCAGCACGCATTTGCCAACCTGTACCTTGTCACCCTGTTCGAGCCAGCTATCCGGTGTAAAGGCCGGAGTATGGGCAAAGCCGAACATCTGGCTCTGCTGGGGCAGCATGTCGAGCCAGAAAGCATCCTCCTTGTGGGGGCCGGTAATGGCGATACCGGTTCTCTCGCGCAGCTCGGCGGCAGCGCCCACGTGATCCAGATGGCCGTGGGTCAGCAGGATATGGGTGAGGGTCAGCCCCAGTTTGGCAATGGCGGCCAGCAGCTTGTCCGCCTCGCCGCCGGGATCGACGAGGGCAGCCTGGCGGGTCTCGTCACACCAGATAAGCGAACAATTCTGGGCGAACTGGGTGACCGGGATCACCTCGAACTTCAACATGTGGGACTCTCCTGAGGGGTCTGAAGGGGGGAACGTTCGGCGAAGAAGGCGAGGCAGGCCTCCTTGTCACCACGAAACAGGATCCGCTCGCGCTTGTTGTCCAGCTGATAGCGGTACATGGGGTCATAGTAGCGAGTCAGCAGCAGCCTGATCCAGACCAGATGGGCGCGGGTGTCCCCGCTCTGGGCCTGTTCCCTGAGGGCGGCCTGCAACAGCCCATCGAGTTCGCGATAATCCTTGTCACCGAGTCGGCGCTTGAGCCTGGCCATGGCGTCGGTGAGGTAGCCGGCAAACAGCGGCCAGCCTGCATCTGGCCCATGGAACTCCAGATAGCGCAGCCAGAGATCCTGCACGTAATCGGTGCGGATCTGCTCGGCCCGTGCCTCCTGCGGCACCTCCACCACCACTAGAGGAGCCCGGCACATGGCCTCATAAAGGTTGAGTGGCAGGGCGCAGCGACCGATGAGACGGCTCTCGTCTTCCAGCACAAACTGTGATTCCCCCCGGTTGCGACGCTGAAGCAGCTCGATGGCAAGCCGATTTTCGAAGTCGATGTTGCCGGGTTGCCCACCCGGCAGTTGGCCAAACGACGACCCCCTGTGACGGGCGTGCCCTTCCAGATCCACCGCCTGGGTGATGTGCGCCAGCATGTGGGTCTTGCCGGAGCCGGTCATGCCGGTCAGCACGATCCAGTCGCACTCTGCACTGGCCTTCGCCTGGGTGTCGATGAGAAAGTGGCGCAGCGCCTTGTAGCCGCCCGCGACCCGGGGGCGGGTGATGCCGGCCTCGGCCAGCCACTGCTGCACTGTCTGGGAGCGCAGGCCGCCGCGAAAACAGTAGAGCAGGGCGTCGGGTTGCTGGCGCAACCTGGCCAGCCAGCCTTCCATGCGCGCGGCGCGCACCGCGCCACCTACCAGTTGATGGCCCAGGGTGATGGCTGCGGCCTGTCCCTCCTGCTTGTAACAGGTACCGACCCGGGCACGTTCCTCGTCAGTCATCAGCGGCAGGCTGACGGCGGTGGGAAAGGCCCCTTCCTTGAACTCGACGGGGGCACGCAGATCGATGAGTGGAACCTCATCCAAAAAGATCCGGGCGTAATCCGTGGCCAGTGGCAGGGCACTCATTGGACAACCTCGATGAACTGGTTGCCGGTGCGGGCCTGCAACTGGCCGATGGGAGAGAGGGTCAGCCCTGCCTGTGCGGCAATGGCAAGGAGCTCGGCTTCACTTTCTTTACCGACGGCTACCAGCAGGCCGCCGCTGGTCTGCGGGTCGCACAGGATGTTGCGGGTGCGATCATCCATGGCGCCCAGCTTATCACCATAGGAGTCGAAGTTGCGCAGGGTACCGCCCGGTACGCAGCCCTCACTCAGGTAGTAATCCACCTCGTCCAGCAGCGGCAGCGCCTTGAAGTCCAGACGGGCACTGACGCCGGAACCTTCGCACATCTCCAGCAGGTGGCCTGCCAGTCCAAAACCGGTCACGTCGGTCATGGCGTGCACGCCGGGGAGGGCGGCGAAGCGCTGGCCAATCTTGTTGAGGGTGCACATGGCATCCGGGGCCAGTTGCTCATGCTCGGGCTTGAGCTTGCCCTTCTTCTGAGCTGTGGTGAGGATGCCGATGCCAAGCGGCTTGGTCAGATAGAGGGTGTCGCCCACCTGGGCGGTGTCATTCTGCTTGATGGCGTCGAGTGGCACGATACCGGTCACCGCAAGACCGAAGATGGGCTCGGGGGCGTCGATGCTGTGGCCACCGGCGAGCGAGATACCCGCCTCGTGGCACACCTGGCGGCCGCCGTCGATCACCTGCTGGGCCACTTCCGGCGCCAGCGTGTTGATGGGCCAGCCGAGGATGGCGATGGCGACGATGGGCTTGCCGCCCATGGCGTAGATGTCGCTGATGGCGTTGGTGGCGGCGATGCGACCGAAGGTGAAGGGGTCATCGACGATGGGCATGAAGAAGTCGGTGGTGGTGACGATGCCCTGGCCGTTGCCGATGTCGACCACGGCGGCGTCATCCTTGCTGCTGTTGCCGACCACCAGGGTGGGGTCGTCAAAGCCCGGGATCTGGCTCTTCAAGATGGTGTCGAGCACCTTGGGGGAGATTTTGCAACCGCAGCCAGCGCCGTGGCTGTATTGGGTCAGACGAATGGAAGACATGCTTTCCCCTTGTGTGGGCAGACTTGCGTGTGCCAATAACTGCTGTGGCACCGTCAAATGTGCGCGCAAAAATAGGGTGGCCCTGGCGGCCTGTGAACACAGTGATGTCAGGCTGCCTGGCAGGACAGGAGGAGGGCAAGGATGCGCCGGCGAAGCCCCGCCAAGGACCACAGGACGGGCCATTATGCCACAAATGGCCGCTCTGGTTCGAACGGGAATTCACACAAAGCGCAGGGGATTGTCGGGTTCAAAAAGAGCCGTACTCTTCGCCTTGCTCAGGCTAGTCCCACTTTGAGCCGCCCCGACGGCGTGCCGGTCTTGCATCGGGGCAGCATGTGGCGACGGAAACTAGCCAGCTTGCTCCATCACTGGTTGGGGAGCCTTGCCTAGCCGGCGCAGTCGCCGTTGCAGCGGCCGCTCCAGCAGGGTGTAGCTCAGTGCCGAGAGCCCGATCAGCACGGCGAGCATCAACAGGGTGGCCAGCACCCCCAGCAAGGGGTTGGTCTGGGCGTACCACCACGCGGTGAGTCCCGGCGCCAGAGAGTGGACAAGCTCGCAGCCGGTGAGCAACACCAAGGCGTGGAGCAGGTAGATGGAGTAGGAGAGATCCCCCAGCCAGTTGGTGAAGCGGTTGTCCAGGAGGCGCAGCAGCGGGCTCTGGCGATCACCCTGGGCAGCGGCAATCCAGATCAGCAAGACGTAGGCGCTGATCAGCAGCAGGGTCAGCTGCGGCGTCATGGTGAACTGCATCAGTGCGAAGGGGAGCAGAAAGGCGAGCAGCAGCGGCAGATCTTGCTGCATCATGGACCACTGGCGGGCAGCCTTCACCTTGGGCAGCAGCCAGAGGCCGAGCACGAATTCACTCACCCCGCGCCCGATGGCCAGCGCTCCGCTGGTGACATCCAGGGTACCCCGGCTGTGCACGATAAAGGCCAGTACCGTCAGGGCCAGCAAGGGGGCGAGGTTGCTCCAGCGGCTGCGGGTGACGGCGAGCGGAATGAGCAGCGGAAACAGCAGATAGCTAATCCACTCCACGCTGAGCGACCAGGCGGCGAAGTTCCAGGTCAATCCGTGATCGGTCACCACCTGCAGCAGCAACAGGCTGCTTGGCAGCGCCTCGGCGGGGGTGAAGGGGGAACCAAAAGGAGGCATCCCCTCCCACTCCCACATCTTGAACAGGGGGCCGGCGTAGAAGCCAATCCCGTGGTGGGCCTTGTAGAGCTCCCAGCCAACCAGCAGCAGCAGGGTCACCAGGTAGAGGGGATACACCCGGGTGAGCCGCAGCCAGAGGAAGCGGCCATAACCAATGGTGCGGGGCGTGCGGGCGAAGGCCTCCCCGTAGACGTGGGCCAGCACCAGCCCGCTCAAAATAAAGAACAGATCGACCCAGAGGTAGCCGTTCTCGATGAGTTGGGTGTGGCCGGCGATCGACTCCATCCACTGGGGAAAGAGCAGCAAGCGGGCATGGAACAGCACCACCATCAGGGCAGCGATGCCCCGCAGCGGCGTCAACAGCGGCAATGATTGATTCATGACGGGATCCTTGATGATGTTCAGCTTGGCCTGACATCAATTTTTGTTGTGGTGCCGCTCATCAACCCTGATGAGTCGGCTGCCCCGGCTTGGCGGCCACAGGCGGGATCACCCTACCTAAAAGAGAGTCATACGAGTGTGATTGCCGTCATGAATGGGCGTTTATCATCCCAGGACCAGCATGGGATAGGGACGCATCGAAAATAGAGAGGGGATCTAGACTAGGGAAGTCATCCCTCTGAGCGTCAGGAACATCCCCATGAAACTCTATGCCCACCCCTTTTCGTCCTACAGCCAGAAAGTGCTGATCGCCCTTTACGAGAATGCCACCCCGTTCGAGTATCGGAATCTCGAAGAGCCGGCGGCGAACGCCGAACTTGCCGCCCTCTGGCCACTCAAGCGCTTCCCAGTGTTGCTGGATGATGGTCGCTGCATCCTCGAGAGCAGCACCATCGTCGCCCATCTGCAGGCGCACCATCCGGGTTCCATCAGCCTGATCCCGCCCGGCGATGCGGGTCTGGAGGTGCATATGCTGGATCGCATCTTCGACAACTATGTGATGACACCGATGCAAAAAGTGGTGCTGGATGCGCTGCGCCCGGTCGCGGATCGCGACCGCTATGGCGCAGTGGAGGCCCGCGAGATGCTCAATCAGATCTACCCCTGGCTTGATCAGCGACTGGAAGGACGCCACTGGATTGCCGGCGCAGACTTCACGCTGGCCGATTGCGCCGCCGCCCCCTCGCTCTTCTACGCCGACTGGGCCCACGAGATCCCGGCTGGCTATGGCCGTCTGCGTGCCTATCGCGCCCGTCTGCTCAATCATCCCTCCATCGTGCGGGTGGTGGAGGAGGCGAGGCCATTTCGACACTACTTCCCGCTGGGCGCGCCAGCGCGTGATTGAGCGGGATGACTTGTGGTGGGCGAGTATTGTCGCCCCAGGCAATGTGCGAGGCGGACAGGGGCATGGCGTGATCCATTGCAGGGGAAAACAGCAATATTCATTCAAATGAGTGGGTATGCGTTTATGGCTGATATTTCACCGAGAATTTTTGAATGTTGATGCGTAATATTTCATGCTTTTGCATAAAGCAAATGCCGGGCATGTCTCTGCTGGTGGGTTGTGTATGCCATGCCTGAGGTGAAAGAGAGATGAGAATCGGGTTAACGATGCGGCAACCTTTGATTGAAGATGGCAGTCGTCAGTCGAAGAGGAGGGATGGGGGCAGCAATCGCTGTTGGTGGCAAAGTCGGGGGGAGGTTGTCTCTTTGGCGGCCGCATAAAAAAAGCCCGCTTTGATCGCGGGCTTTTTGATGACTAGCAGAACCCAGCCTGGCCCGGATCTGGCACCGGGAACAAGGGGGCTGCGCTGGTCTGCTCGGCTTAGCGGGCGCGCACCACCAGTCCCTTGAGGTAGAAGCCTTCCGGATAGGCGGTGCCGATGGGGTGATCGGATGCCTGGGAGAGGAGCTCCAGGATCTGGGCATCACGGCCGGCATCGAGGGCCGCATCGGCCACTATCTTCTGGAACAGGCTCTGCTCCATCAGGCCGGAGCAGGAGTAGGTCAAGAGCACGCCACCCGGCGCCAGCAGTTGGAACGCCAGCATGTTGATGTCCTTGTAGCCGCGGCAGGCGCCCAGCAGCTGGGCCTTGCTCTCGGCAAACTTGGGCGGGTCCAGCACGATGACATCGAACTTCTCGCCCTTCTCGCGATATTCGCGCAAGAGCTTGAAGACGTCGTGACGCACGAACTGGGCGTTGCTGGTATCGAGACCGTTCAGTTCGGCGTTCTGGCGGGCGATGTCCAGCGCATTCTGGGAGAGATCGACGTTGACTACCTCCTTGGCACCGCCCTGGAGGGCATAGACCCCGAAACCGCCGGTGTAGCAGAAGCAGTTGAGCACCCGCTTGCCTTCAGTGTATTTCGCTGCGGCAAGGCGGTTATCCCGCTGATCCAGATAGAAACCCGTCTTGTGACCGTTGCGAATATCGACCAGGATCTTGACGCCGCCATTCTCCTCGATGACCACGGGGTCGGTCGGGGTCTCGCCATGGATGACGCCGGTGCGCTCCTTCAGCCCTTCCTTCTTGCGCACGGCCACGTCGGAGCGCTCATAGATGCTGCACTCGGGGTAGAGGGTACGCAGGGCTTGCGTGATCAGCTCGCGCTGGTACTCGGCACCGGCGGAGAGGATCTGGCACACCAGGAAGTCGGCGTAGCGGTCGATGGTGAGGCCCGGCAGACCGTCGGATTCGGCGGCGCAGAGGCGATAGCCGGTGAGGCCCTGACGCTTGATGAGCCCGTCACGGGACTCCTGCGCATATTTGAGGCGACGGATGAAGAAGTCGAGATCGACGCTCTCATCCTTGTCGAAGGTCCAGACCCGGGCACGGATCTGGGAGCTGCCGGACCAGGCGCCACGGGCGAGCCATTTGCCGTCATGGGTGAAGATCTCGACGGTATCGCCGTCAACGGGGTTGCCCTGCACCCGCTCAATGCCCTTGGAGAAGATCCAGGGGTGGCGACGCAGCAGGGATTTTTCGCGGCCTTTGACGAGATAGATGGAAGCGCTCATGGGTAGTTGCCGATGGTAGAAAAGAAGGGGGCATATAGTAGGGGCTGTGAGGGTAGGCACGCAAGCCGCGTCTACCGGGATCCGTGCATCCACACGCGGTCAGGGTCGAACGGGCTGTTTCGCGCGTCCCAAGCAACTGGCCCAGACATGGCAGGCCATCTGGACGATGGCCTGCCGGAGGGGTCAGATCCGCAGGCCGGTGAGCGCCTGACCGAGTTCGCTGGCGGTTCCCTTGAGGCCGGTGGTGCCGGCGACCGCCGCGCTGGCGGACTCCTCCACCCGGCTCGCCTCGTGGCGCACCTTGTCGAGGTTGCGGGTGATCTCTTCTGCCACCGAACTCTGCTCTTCGCTGGAGGTGGCGATCTGGGTGCTCATCTCCAGGACCGCATCGCTGTGGTTGCTGAGCCGCTCGATGTCCATGCCCACCTCGGTGATGAGCTGCTGGCTGTCGGCCGCGCGCCCCACCGTCTTCTCCATGATGTCGTTCAGCGCCCCGGTCCCGGCCTGGAGCTCCTCGATCATCTGCTGGATCTCCACCGTGGCCTGCTGGGTGCGGCTGGCGAGGGTGCGCACCTCGTCGGCCACCACCGCAAAGCCGCGTCCCTGTTCACCAGCCCGGGCGGCCTCGATGGCGGCGTTGAGGGCCAGCAGGTTGGTTTGCTGGGAGATGGCGTTGATGACGTTGACCACTTCGTTGATGCGATTGGCGTTGTGAGTCAGCCGCTCGACCGCGCCCGAGGCATTGCCAATCTCGTCTGCCAGGGTGCGGATGGCGGTGATGGTACGTGCCACCCGTTGTGCCCCGTGAGTCGCCTCGTCGCTGGACTGGCGGGTTTGCAGCAGGGTGTCGTTGGCGTTGCGGGCTACTTCCCGGATGGCGGCGGACATCTGCTCCATGGCGGCGGCCAGGGAGTCCATGTGCTGGCGCTGGGCACGGGCAAGCTGCTCGCCGTCGCTGGCATGCTCGCGAAATTCGTCGGCGGCCAGGGTAAGGGCATCGGCGGACTCTTCCACCAGTTGCACTATCTTGTGCTGGCGGTCGGTGAAGGTGTCGATGCTGCCCGCCAGAATGGAGAACTCATCCCGCACCGGGAAGAAATTGAGCCGGAAGGTGAGATCGCCGTTCGCCACCGTCTGCAATGCCTTGTTGGTGGAGTAGAGCGCCCCCGAGACAAAGGTCATCAGATAGTGGGTGATGAGGGCCAGCAGGGCGGCCAGCACCGCGATGATGGTGAGCGTGGTGCCCTGACCATCCCAGAGGGCGTAGTGACTCGTATCCAGGGTGCCGGAGACGACGCCCGCCTGACCTGCGCTGGCGCCATAGCGATAGATGTCTCCCTGCTGGCTAAGGCCGGTGGCGGCGCCAGGCGTGAGTACGAGATCCGCGGGCAGGGTAAGGGTCGGCTGCTGGCTCACCAGCTGGGCCGTGGTCTCGACCCGCCCTTTTAGCTGATCCACTCTGAGCTGCATCGCCTGATCATGGCCGTCGGCCAGCAGATACCAGGTGAGGAAGGCGATGAACACCAGGGGGCACCAGAAGGTGATGAGAAATTTCTCGCTGATCGTGAGGTGAATGAGATAACGGTCAACCCACCGAAACTTTACTTCTTTCATAATGGTATTGCGTCCTGCAAGGGGAAGAGAGTGTCGCGCTCATTATCGCCCCGGGGAAAAATTACTTAAGGGAAAGGTGTGATAAATGGGAGAGCAATCGTTTGTCGTGCGGGTGTGGGGTCAGGTTCAGGGGGTGGGGTTTCGCTACTTCACCCGGGAGCGGGCGCTGCAACTGGGGCTGCGGGGGCATGCCTACAACCTGGAAGATGGCTCGGTGGAGATCCTGATTGCCGGTCCCGAACAGAAGGTACAGATGATGCTGGGCTGGCTTGAGCACGGGCCCCGAACCGCCACCGTCACCCGAATGGAGTGCACCCAGGCGTTGCCACCCACCGGAACCGGTTTTCATACCAACTAGCCGGGAGGGGTCATGGGGGAGAGCGGGATTGCGCAGGCCAACCGGCTCGTTGGGCAATATCGGGGGGCGACCCTGGCACTGCGCCAGAACAAGGGGATGGAAGAGGTGCATGCCTACCGGATAGCGGCCCGCCGCCTGCTGGCGCTGCTCGCCCTGTGGCGACCCCTCATTCATGAGCCCGAGCTGGAGCGGCGATTGACCCGTGCCGTCGGCACGCTCTCCGCCCTGCGCGATGCCCAGGTCTATGCGCAGCATCATGGTGGTTCGCTTCGGCAGAACCGCTTGCCACGGGTCCCCCTGTTGACCGGCCCGCTGGCCCGTTGGCTGGCCCGACTGGAAGAGGTACCCGTCGATGTCGATCTCTTGCCGCTGTTTCGGCTGCATCTGGCGCTGTCACTGTCGGATGCACTGGCGAAGACCACCTCCCTTCCTATGGGCACCAAGGCGAAACTTCGGTGCTGGCACCGGCTGCGTCTGGTGCTGAAACAGGCGCGCTACGGGATGGAGCTGCTGACGGCACAGGGGGGAGGGGATCCGGCCTGGTTGTCCATGCTGGTGAGCTGGCAGGAGCGGCTTGGGCAATTGCAGGACAGGCGCCAATGGCTCAGACGCCTTGGGGGCGAAACGGGGCGAGGCCAGCAACGGCGAGCCCTGAAAACAGAGATCCGCTGCCAACTACTGCAACTGGATTGCCATCAGGCGGAGCTGGTCGCCCTTCGCATGGCATTGCTGCAGAGCGGGTAGTAAGCACCCCACAAGGTAAAAAAAGAGAGGCCATTGGCCTCTCTTTTCATTGGGACTGTCCGGGAAGGGGCGTATTACTTCACGCGCATGCCCGGCTGGGCACCTTCCTGGGGCTCGAGGATCCAGAGATCCTTGCCGCCCGGACCTGCCGCCAGCACCATGCCTTCGGACATGCCAAAGCGCATCTTGCGCGGGGCCAGGTTGGCCACCATCACGGTCAGCTTGCCTTCCAGATCTTCCGGGTTGTAGGCGGACTTGATACCGGCAAAGACCTGACGGGTTTCGCCGCCGATATCCAGTTGCAACTTCAGCAGCTTCTCGGCTTCCGGCACCGCTTCGGCTTTCTTGATCAGCGCCACCCGCAGGTCAATCTTGGCAAAGTCGTCGTAGGTGATGGTCTCGCTGATGGGATCGTCCACCAGGGGGCCTGCCGGCTTCTTGCTCTGCTCCTTGGCGAGATCTTCCTTGGACGCTTCCACCATGGCATCCACCTTGGCGGACTCGATGCGGGAGAAGAGCGCCTTGAAGGGGGCGACGCCGTGGTCGACCAGAGGGGCGGCGATGCCGTCCCAGGTCAGGGTCTCGCCGAGGAAGGCTTCGGCGCGCTCGGCCAGTTGCGGCATGACGGGCTTCAAGTAGGCCATCAGCACGCGGAACAGGTTGATGCCGACGGAGCAGACGGCTTGCAGTTCGGCATCCGCCCCTTCCTGCTTGGCGATGACCCAGGGAGCCTTGTCGTCCACATAGCGGTTGGCCTTGTCGGCCAGTGCCATGATCTCGCGGATGGCGCGACTGAATTCGCGCGCTTCATAGGCTTCGGCGATGCTGGCGCTGGCGTTGGCAAACTCGGCGTAGAGTGCGGGCTCGGCGCAGGTGGCGGCCAGCTTGCCGTCAAAACGCTTGGCGATAAAGCCGGCGTTGCGAGAGGCCAGGTTGACCAGCTTGTTGACCACGTCGGCGTTGACGCGGGAGACGAAGTCTTCGAGGTTCAAGTCCAGATCGTCGATGCGGCTGTTGAGCTTGGCGGCGTAGTAGTAACGCAGGCACTCCGGATCCAGGTGCTTGAGATAGGTGGACGCCTTGATGAAGGTGCCCTTGGACTTGGACATCTTGGCGCCGTTGACGGTCACATAGCCGTGCACGTTGACCTTGGTCGGCTTGCGGAAGTTCGCGCCTTCCAGCATGGCCGGCCAGAACAGGCAGTGGAAGTAGGCGATGTCCTTGCCGATGAAGTGATAGAGCTCGGCGTCGGAGTCCGCTTTCCAGTAGCTGTCGAAGTCGATGTCGCCGCGCTTGTTGCACAGGTTCTTGAACGACGCCATGTAGCCGATGGGGGCGTCCAGCCAGACATAGAAGTATTTGCCGGGGGCGCCGGGAATTTCGAAGCCGAAGTAGGGGGCGTCACGGGTGATGTCCCACTGCTGCAGGCCGCTTTCGAACCACTCTTGCATCTTGTTGGCCATCTCTTCCTGGATGGCGCCGGAGCCGCGCACCCAGTCGGCGAGCCAGGCTTCGAACTGGGGCAGGTCGAAGAAGTAGTGCTCGGAGTCCTTCATCACCGGGGTCGCACCGGAGACGGCGGATTTCGGATCAATCAGCTCGGTCGGGCTGTAGGTCGCGCCGCAACTGTCGCAGTTGTCACCGTACTGATCGGGGGACTTGCACTTGGGGCAGGTGCCCTTGACGAAGCGATCCGGGAGGAACATGGATTTTTCCGGATCGAACAGTTGGGAGATGGTGCGGATCTTGATTTTGCCGGACTCTTTGAGGCGGCCATAGATCACGCCCGCCAGCTCGCGGTTCTCGTCGCTGTGGGTGGAGTGGTAGTTGTCGAAGCTGATGTTGAAACCGGCAAAATCCCCCTGGTGCTCCTGGGAGACGGCGGCAATCATCTCTTCCGGCGAGATCCCCATCTGCTGCGCCTTGAGCATGATGGGCGTGCCGTGGGCATCGTCGGCACAGACGAAATGCACCTGATGGCCACGCATTCGCTGATAACGAACCCAGATATCGGCCTGGATGTGTTCCAGCATGTGGCCGAGATGGATGGAGCCGTTGGCATAGGGGAGGGCGCAGGTTACCAGCATTCTACGAGGATCAGTTGCCATAATACGTTCTTTATGTGCCTGTTGGGATGATACAGTGCCGTGCATGTTACCCGAATTGGAGGCGGCCTGCCTAGGGTTGTGGCCCCCGGTGCCCTGACTGGCGGCATCACGATGACGTCGGCAAGCCACTGATTTATGTGCGGTAACCGTTCACCTCAGCATAACGACAACATAATGGGGAGTTAATGGTGATTGATTCAGTAAAACAGATCCTGGCCGAATTTAAGCCGGCAGGATGGGGCAAGGATCTGGTCGCGGCTGGTTTTGTGCGTACCGTCGAGCGGCACGAACAGACCCTGGCCATCACGCTGGTGCTGCCCTTTGCCGGCCAGTCCCTGTTTGAACAGATCAAAGAGGAGTTCGATGCCCGGCTGCGCAGCGCAACCGGTGCGACCCGCATCGACTGGACGGGGGAGATAGACGTGGCCAGCATGCCCCGCGCGCAGCAACTGGCGGCGGTGCAGGGGATCCGCAATATCCTGGTGGTTGCCTCCGGCAAGGGAGGGGTGGGCAAGTCCACTACCGCGGTCAACCTGGCGCTGGCGCTGCAAAAAGAGGGGGCGCGGGTCGCCCTGCTGGATGCGGACATCTATGGCCCCTCCATCCCGACCATGACGGGGACCCTCAAGGAGCGCCCTGTCAGCTTTGATGGCAAGTTGATGGAGCCGGTGATGGCCTGCGGCATCAAGAGCAACAGCATCGGTTATCTGGTGGCCGAGCAGGATGCCACCATCTGGCGCGGTCCCATGGCGAGCAAGGCACTCGGGCAGATCCTGCACGAGACCCGCTGGGGCGAGGTGGACTACCTGGTGGTGGACATGCCCCCGGGCACCGGCGATATCCAGCTGACGCTGGCCCAGCAGGTGCCCACCACGGCGGCGGTGATCGTCACGACGCCCCAGGATGTGGCGCTGGCAGATGCCCGCAAGGGGATTGCCATGTTCAACAAGGTCAATGTGCCTGTGCTTGGCATCGTCGAGAACATGAGTTACCACGTCTGCAGTGCCTGCGGGCATCACGAGCCGTTGTTCGGTACCGGCGGTGGCCAGAAGATGGCGGAGCAGTATCACGTGGCGCTGCTTGGTCAGTTGCCGCTGCATATCGACATTCGCCAGCACATGGATGACGGCTGCCCCACCGTGTTCGGTGCGCCGGATGGCGAGCTGTCACAGACTTACCTGAAACTGGCTCGCCGGGTAGGGGCCGAGCTCTATTTCAGCGCAAAACCGATTGCGACCCCGCTCTACACGGTGGCGCTGGACGAATAATCGGCGTTCGGCCAAGGGGGACGGATTTGGGGTGGGCATGGCCACCCCTTTTTCATATAATGGATCGGTTTAAACAATCCCCAGTGCTCTTCTCTTTAGGTATTTTCAATGTCTGATACTCAACATTCCTGCGTGATCATCGGTATTGCTGGTGCATCCGCGTCCGGCAAGAGTCTTATCGCCCAAACCATCTATGAAGAGCTGGTGGCCGAGCTGGGAGCGGGTCAGATTGGTGTGATCACCGAGGATTGCTACTACCGTGATCAGACCCACCTGACCATGGAAGAGCGGGTCAAGACCAACTATGACCACCCCAATGCCCTGGATCACGATCTGCTGGTGCAGCATCTGACCCAGCTGACGCAAGGGGAGGCGGTCAACATCCCCCAGTACTCCTATACCGAGCACACGCGCATGACCGAGGTCACTACCTTTGCACCGCGCCGTGTCATCATCCTCGAAGGGATACTGCTGTTGACCGACAGCCGCCTGCGCGAACTGATGGACGCCTCCATCTTCATGGATACCCCGCTCGACATCTGTTTGCTGCGCCGTCTGGTGCGCGATGTGCAGGAGCGCGGTCGTACCATGGACTCCGTACTCAAGCAGTATCAGAAGACTGTGCGTCCCATGTTCATGCAGTTCATCGACCCGTCCAAGCAGTATGCCGACGTGATCGTGCCCCGTGGCGGCAAGAACCGCATCGCCATCGACATGCTCAAGGCGCGTATCCGCCATATGTTGATTGGTTGAGAGAAAACAAGCCGGGTGATGCCCGGCTTTTTTTAATGAATCTTTTGTCAGGAGAGTCGCAGAATGCGTCTTTGTGATACCGATATCGAACGGCACCTGGATGAAGGCAAGATCGTCATCGAGCCGCGGCCCGGTGTTGAGCGGATCAGCGGCGTCAGCGTCGATGTGCTGCTGGGCAACGAGTTTCGGGTGTTTCGCGATCATACCGCGCCTTACATCGACCTTGGCGGTACCAGTGCCGAGATGGCCGATGCCATCGAGCGGGTGATGAGCGAGGAGATCCACGTGCCGGACGGTGAAGCCTTCTATCTGCACCCGGGTCAGCTGGCGCTGGCGGTGACCTATGAATCGGTTACCTTGCCCGCCGATATTGTCGGCTGGCTGGATGGTCGCTCCTCCCTGGCGCGCCTGGGCCTCATGGTGCACGTCACCGCCCACCGCATCGATCCGGGCTGGTCCGGCCGCATCGTGCTGGAGTTTTACAACGGCGGCAAGTTGCCTCTGGCCCTGCGTCCCAAGATGAAGATCGGTGCCCTGAACTTCGAGATGCTGTCAGGTACCGCGGCTCGCCCGTACAACAAACGGGAAAATGCCAAATACAAGAGTCAGCAAGGGGCTGTGGCCAGCCGGATCAACCAGGATTGATCCCCGCACCGTGCGGCTTGTCTATCGAGGAGGGTGCCAAGGCACCCTCTTTTTTATCTGACAAAAGGAAACGGGCGTGCCGAGTGGGTTGAAAAGCGGCCTTTTTCGGGACATTGAGCCATGCTCCGGCTTTGATTGGCGCCTATCCACAGCAATGGAATGGACTTAAATTAATCCTCGACAAGCCCCGTTCCTACAGGCCCTAAGACATTTTCTGACGGAATGCCCTTTTTTTTTTTTGCTGAAATATTTCAACAACGGGTATGGCGCATCGAGCCTTCTGGCATAATCCGCCGCAACTCATAAACAGGTTCGTTTTTATGTTTGAAATGTTTAGTGGTTTGGGTTTGTGGTGGTCAATCGGTTTGGTATTGGCCGTTTTTTTTGTGCTGGCCTATGAATTCATCAACGGCTTTCACGATACCGCCAACGCGGTAGCAACGGTTATCTATACCAAGGCGATGCCGGCTCATATGGCGGTGGTGGCTTCCGGTCTGTTCAATTTCGCCGGTGTCATGCTGGGTGGGTTGGGGGTGGCCTATGCCATCGTTCACCTGCTGCCCATCGATCTGCTGCTTGGCATGGACTCTACCCAGGGTCTGATCATGGTGTTCTCCCTGCTGTTCTCGGCCATCGTCTGGAACCTGGGAACCTGGTACTTCGGCATTCCGGCATCCAGCTCCCACACCCTGATCGGTTCCATCCTGGGGGTAGGCGGCGCCTATGCCCTGATCAGCCATCAACCTCTGAAAGAGGGTATCAACGTCGGCAAAGCCATCGACATCATGCTCTCTCTCATCATCTCTCCCACCGTGGGCTTCATCATTGCCGCCTTGCTGCTGTTCGCCATGAAGCGCGTATGGCTTGGCAGCAAGATCCACAAGACCCCGGAAGAGCGCCTGCTGGTGGACGGCAAGAAGCATCCACCGTTCTGGGCCCGTGTCACACTGATTTGCTCCGCCATGGGGGTGAGCTTCGTACACGGTTCCAACGATGGCCAGAAAGGCATCGGTCTGGTGATGCTGGTGCTGATCTGCATGGCGCCTGCCTATTTTGCGCTGGACATGAACAGCCGCTCCTATGATCTGGACAGAACCCAGGATGCCAACCAGCGCATCATGGAGATCTACCAGCGTAACCAGGATCAGGTCTCCCATCTGGTGAACTTCAGTGTCCCTGCCAAAGCCCAGGAGGAGCTGATGAGCCACTGTGCGGCAGGGGAGGCCCTGCAGGCCATGGCGACCCTCGACAAGCGTCTGGGCCAGGTGCGCACCTACGAGGAGATGAATCTGGTGGATCGCCGCGAAGTGCGTCGCCTGCTGCTGTGCATCGACGACACTGCCCGCAAGGTCTCCAAGTTGCCACTGCCGGCCAAGGAGCTGACCGATCTCGCCAAGTGGCGCAAGGATCTGACCGCAACGGCCGAATATGCGCCGACCTGGGTCATCGTGTCCATCGCCCTGGCGCTCGGGTGCGGTACCATGGTGGGCTGGCGTCGTATCGTCTACACGGTAGGGGAGAAGATCGGTTCCTCCGGCATGACCTACAGCCAGGGCATTGCAGCCCAGATCACGGCCGCCGCGTCCATCGGGATTGCGAGTCTGACCGGGATGCCGGTGTCCACCACCCACATTCTCTCCTCTGCGGTAGCGGGGACCATGGTGGCCAACAAGTCCGGCCTGCAGAGCCAGACCATCAAGACCATTCTGCTGGCCTGGGTGCTGACATTGCCGCTCACCATGCTGCTCTCCGGCGGTCTCTTCCTGCTGAACAACCATCTCTTTGGCGGATAAGCGCGACAGTCATTGGAAATGAAACAAGGGCCTTCGGGCCCTTTTTTGTTGCCTGGTGAATGTCACGTCATACGGCAATAGTTCAATGAGTAATAGCTGTATGCCATCAGACAAGAAGTTGAATGACATTATCTATCACCTCTTTGGCTTCTCTACATCCCTGAGCCACTCGTTGTGCACAGTGAGGGGAACCTGCCTGTGTGACGCCTTGTTACGAGCCGACCCTTGCACGTGAAGCTGAAGGGAGGGCGTTCAACGGGTCTATGATCCTCACCAGAAATGATGAGAGTGAAGAGTGCCACAGGTTGCCCTATGTCTGGCATTCCCGTTCAACCTGGGTTGTCTCAGCCACCACTGAACACACCGACTGTGCTACCAAAGGGGAACGCTGCCAGACTGTTTGCCAATGGCTTCATATGCTGTCAATGCACGGACCCTGTCGACAAAGCAGAGCATGTCGTGATGCTTTGACAGAGATGAATTCTCTGTCTGGTGTGTTATTCACGTCTTGTTTGGACTGTGTGTGGTCGCTGAACATCGGGAAAGCGGCGGATATCGAACGGGCAGGGGGGAGAGCAAGGCGATGTCAGCCCCAATAAAGAGACAAAAAAAGAGCCACACGATGTGTGGCTCTTTATTCAGACTAACGAGTCTGCTCAGGGGCGACCGGCCGGGCTGGTTGCCACGTTGCTGGCAGCGGTGCTGCCACCGTGGCGACCGGAGGTCACGACTTCGCTGCGTACCAGGGGAGCGTACTCCACGGGTTCACGGGGTGTCGGGGCAGGAGCCGCAGCTGGCGTTGCCATGGGCGCATAAGCCTTGCGGGCACGGGCCAATACACCGGCACCCTTGCTGACCTTCACTTCGGGGCTGGTTGCTGGCTCGGTTTGCACCACGGCAGCCGGCATCTCGACGACCTCCGCCTCGGCGGTGGCCGTCTCCTCAGCGATAACGACAGGTGCCGCTTCAGCAACCGGTGCAACCTCTTCTGGGATGGCCTCCACTTGCTGGGTCTGCTCGACAGCATCGATCACGGCGACAGGTTCGTCATGAGAGGCGGTGTTGACGATAGGTTCGACCATCTCGGGTTCGACAACTGCCACTTCGGCGACGGGTTCAGCGTCTGCTTGCGCAACCTGCTCAACTTCGTCAGTGGAGGGCGCATCCACAGCCTGGGCTGCCAGTGCTTGCTCTGCCGCTTCCTCAGCAACGGCTTCAGCCACCACGTGTTCGGTCAGTGCGGCGGAAGCCTGCAGGGCGGCTGCAACCGCTTCTGCGCTCGGAATGGTGATGACAGGCACAACCGGTTCTTCCACCTTCACCTGAGCCGCATCGGCCTGGGCCGCGGTAGTCAGCTGCACTTCACCTTGTGCTTCGTCTTCACGCTGGCCACGAGCCTCTTCGTTGATGCGCTTGCGACGTTGTCCTTCGATGCGCTGATTGCGCGGGGTACGGCGGGAACGACGCTGACCTTCGCCTTGCTCTTCTTGTTGCTCAGCAGCGGCGGCTTGCACGTCGGCGACATCGGTGATTTGCTCGTCAGTCGGCAGGGCAGGGGTGTCGGTCGCGGCGACATCGACACGGATCTGCTTGCGCAGTTGGCGACGTTCGCGGCGCTCGGCCACTTTTTGCTCTTTTTCCTGACGCGGTTCAGCGCTGGCGACCGCAGTATCAACGGTATCAACCGCCTCGACGCTCACCTCGGCACGGGGTTCGCGGGGGGCGCGAGGTTCACGAGCCGGACGCGGGGCACGAGGTTCGCGCTCCTGGCGGGGTTCGCGAGGCTCACGCTCCATGCGCTGTTCGGTGCGCACTTCGCCACGGGGTTCCCGTTCCTGGCGCGGTTCCCGCTCTTGACGAGGCTCACGCTCTTTGCGCGGGCGACGATTGCGATCACTGCTCTCGCGGCTGGCTGCGCCTTCACGCTTCTCGCCGGCCTCGACATTGCGACTGCCGCGGTTGTCATCGCGACGGCCACGTTGACCACGGCTGCGGGATTCATCGCGCTGGTGACGGTGCCCGTCATCCTTGCGAGCTTCGCGCTGGGCGGCCGGTTTGTCGGCAGGCGCCTTCACCTCGGCCGGAGCCGCATCGGAGGAGGCACCGAACAGGCCGGAGAAGGCCTTGGCCAGCTTGCCAAAGAAGCCGACTTGTTCTGCAACCGGAGCGGGAGTCGCAACAGGAGCCGGGGCGGTGGGCGCAACCGGCTGGGGAGCCGGGGCAAACCCTTGCAGCAGCGGCTGTTCGCGCTCGACTACCTGAGCCTGGCGCGGCTGATAGACCGGCTTGGCAATCTCGGTTTTGAGCTCGTAGCTGGCCGCTTCCGGGATCTCGTTCTGACGGATGCGGGTCACTTCGTAGTGCGGGGTTTCCAGATGCTGGTTCGGAATGATGTAGACACGCACATCATTGCGCTGTTCCAGATTGGCGATGGAGGTACGCTTCTCGTTGAGCAGATAGGCGGCCACATCGACCGGCACCTGGGCATGAACCTGCTCGGTGTTGTCCTTCATGGCCTCTTCTTCGATGAGACGAAGGATGGACAGGGCGAGGGATTCGTTGTCACGGATGACCCCCTGACCCTGGCAACGGGGGCAGATATGGCTGCTGGACTCGTTGAGGGAGGGACGCAGACGCTGGCGAGACATCTCCAGCAGACCGAAACGGGAGATACGGCCCAGCTGGATACGGGCACGATCCTGATGCACCGCTTCACGCAGACGGTTTTCCACTTCGCGCTGATGGCGAACCGGGGTCATGTCGATGAAGTCGATGACAATCAGGCCACCCAGGTCACGCAGACGCAATTGACGGGCAATCTCGTCTGCTGCTTCCAGGTTGGTCTGCAGGGCGGTCTCTTCGATATCGCCGCCCTTGGTGGCGCGGGAGGAGTTGATATCGATGGAGGTCAGTGCTTCGGTCGGATCGATGACGATGCTGCCGCCGGAGGGCAGGCGCACTTCGCGCTGGAAGGCCGATTCGATCTGGCTCTCGATCTGGAAGTGGTTGAACAGGGCGACATCGCCCTTGTACAGCTTCACGCGATTGAGAAAATCGGGACGGACCAGCTCGATATGTGACTTGGCGCGCTCGAAGATGACCGGGTTGTCGATCAGGATCTCGCCCACATCGCGACGCAGATAGTCACGGATGGCGCGCACGATGACGTTGCTTTCCTGGTGAATGAGCACCGGAGCGGAACGTTGTTGTGACGCCTTGTGGATGGAGTCCCAGTGATTGAGCAGAACGTTCAGATCCCACTCCAGCTCTTCCGGGGACTTGCCCACACCGGCGGTGCGCACGATGAGGCCCATGCCGTCCGGCACGGTCAGTCCGCTCAGGGCTTCCTTCAGCTCGGTCCGCTCGTCACCCTCGATGCGACGGGAGATGCCGCCGGCACGAGGGTTGTTCGGCATCAGCACCAGGTAGCTGCCAGCCAGACTGATGAAGGTGGTGAGGGCTGCACCCTTGGTACCACGCTCTTCCTTGTCGATCTGGACAATGACTTCCTGGCCTTCGCGGACCACTTCTTTGATGTTGGGACGACCCTGATAGGAGTAACCGGAGGGGAAGTAATTGCGGGCGATTTCCTTTAACGGCAGGAAACCGTGGCGTTCGGCGCCATAGTCAACAAAAGCAGCTTCGAGACTGGGTTCTACTCGGGTGATTTTGCCCTTGTAAATGTTCGCTTTTTTCTGCTCGTGTCCCGGACTTTCAATATCCAAATCGTAGAGCTGTTGTCCGTCAACCAGCGCTACGCGCAACTCCTCTTCCTGAGTCGCGTTGATTAGCATTCTTTTCATTGAGTTCTCATTATTTTGTCATTTTGATTCCTCCACTGGGTCCTGCCGGCGCCGGCCTCGGGTCTTCAGCATGCTGGGGCAACCTCCCGGTTGGGGTATGCATGAGGCGCAAACTAAGGGCACTCTGGTTCAGCCTTCTCGAGAGGGCGTGAATTAAGGATACCGATGTGGAGACAATTTACGTCGGCTCTGTTTGTGTTCTCCATGCGTTGTACCTCGCACCCGGGAACCGTCATGTTCTTGTATACACGGTGTTTCGGGATTGGGTGGCATACATTTTGGCCACTTAGTACAAGGCTTGAACACAATGCCAAAACCTTGTTTATTATCCCATTTAAACCACTTTTATAGCAAGACGCCATTTTTTAACAAAGCATGGAGCCAAGGGCTGTCTGCGGTGTTAAAATCCGCGCCATGACACAGATACATCAACAAGTGCAGCTGCTCACCATCGAAGCTGAGCATGACGGGCAGCGCATCGACAATTTTCTCAAGACTCAGTTAAAGGGCGTCCCCAAGAGCCTGATCTATCGCATCCTTCGAAAAGGGGAGGTGCGGGTCAACAAGAAGCGCATCAAACCGGAATACAAGCTTTGTGCCGGTGACGAGGTGCGGGTGCCCCCCGTGCGTGTGGCCGAGAAGAATGAGTTGCCTTCTGCCAACCTCGGCAGCATCCAGCGTCTGGAGAGTCAGATCCTGTTTGAAGACGACGCCATGATAGTGCTAAACAAGCCGTCCGGCATGGCAGTTCACGGCGGCAGCGGCCTCAGTTTTGGCGTCATCGAAGGGCTGCGTGCCCTGCGCCCCGAAGCCCGCTTCCTCGAACTGGTGCACCGGCTGGATCGTGACACCTCCGGCGTACTGCTGGTTGCCAAGAAGCGCAGTGCCCTGCGCAGCCTGCACGAGCAGCTGCGGGTCAAAACCATGCGCAAGCAGTATCTGGCGCTGGTGCGCGGCCAGTGGCAACCCCACGTCAAGGTGGTCAATGCGCCACTTCGCAAAAATGATCTGCAATCCGGCGAGCGGGTGGTGCGGGTCAGCAGCGATGGCAAACCCTCCGAGACCCGGTTCCGGATTGCCCGTCAGTTTGCCGAGGCTACCCTGGTCGAGTGCAGCCCCATCACTGGCCGTACTCACCAGATCCGTGTCCACACCCAGCACGCCGGCCATCCCATCGCCTGCGATGACAAATATGGTGAGACCGGGTTTGATGAAAAAATGCGAGGGCAGGGGCTAAAGCGTCTGTTCCTGCACGCCTGGAAGCTCACCTTTACTCATCCGGTGGATGAGCGGGAGATGCAGGTGGAAGCGCCATTGTCACCGGAGCTTGAGGCGTTTCTCGCCAAGCTGCCACGCTGACAACCATGAAAAACGGGAGCCAGGCTCCCGTTTTTCATGGCAGAGTTCTTGTTATGGCAGAGCCAGGCCGTGGCGACCCAGGAGATCAACCAAGCCTATCAGGGGAAGACCGACAAGGGCGTTGGGATCGCGCCCCTCCAGCGCCTTGAACAAGACGATGCCCATTCCCTCGCATTTGAAGCTGCCGGCACAATCCAGAGGACGTTCGGCCTCCACATAGCGACGGATGGCTGCTTCGTCGAGCGAGCGAAAATACACGGTGAAAGGCTCGACGAGCTGCTCGGCATGGCCATTCGCAGCATTGATCACACAGAGCCCGGTGTAAAAGATGACGCGCTTGCCTTGTGCCCGCAGCAACTGCTCGACCGCCTTCTCCACCGTGCCGGGCTTGCCGAGGATCTGCCCGTCACAGACGCACACCTGATCTGAACCGATGATCAATCCTTGATCACGGTCAGTAGCAACGGCATTCGCCTTGGCAAATGCCAATCTGCTGACCAGGGCTTCTGCGGTCTCCCCGTGTCGCGCTGTCTCATCGACTTGAGGAGCAGCACAGTGAAATGGCTGACCGAGTTTTTCCAGCAAGGTTTTGCGGTAGGACGAGGTGGACGCGAGGATCAAGGAAGGCTGCATGTTTTGATGATATCCATTTATAAATCAATTGGTTGATTCTATCTGTGCAGATGGGGCCACGCAAACAGGAGATGTCTACAGTGGGACTCGCCTAATTAGCGGGAAGCATGCATGCTGATGGAACCACAGCACAAACACAATCGCCAGCTGGGCAGGGACATGGCAACTTCGTCAGGGGGATGAGGGGGTGATGCTTTGGACCCAGCCACATCCTCCGACATCTTTTCAGGCCTTACGTCTGGAGATGCGCGTGAATGCCGATCCTGGCGCGCTGATCACGGTACTGCGCAACACGGTGCGCCATGAAGAGTGGTTGCCCCAGAGCCGTGAAGTCAGGGTGCTGGCCAGATCGGGTCCCGACGATGATCTGGTCTATACCCGCCTGGCGTCTCCCTGGCCGGTGCAAGACAGGGAGCTCATCACCCGCTCCCATTTGAGTCGACGCATCGATTGCGGCCTGACTCTCGAGGTGTGGGCAGAGCCGAATGCCCTGCCATTGCATGCAGGGCTGTTCCGGATCCAGGAAAGCGCTGGACGGTGGGAGGCGCTACCCCAACGGGATGGCAGCACACTCGTTCGGCTCGAAACCTATACCAACCCGGGCAACAACTTGCCGGGCTGGCTGGTCAATCCCATTGCCATCAAGGCTGCCGTGGGCAGTTTCAAAGCCATACGCAGACTGATGGAAGCCGAGCCCAGAGTGGCTGCGACACCAGGCCTGCTGGGGAGAGACCCGCGCTGTTCTGCCACCTGATGAGACACCAAGGAGCACATCCGGTGGACAGACAGGAGAGGGGAACAGGATCCTGTGCCAGATCCTGCACGATATGGCATAATCGGCCACCGATGAGCACAAGTTCCTCTTGCAGGGGCCTGTGAAGGTAAAATCATCGGCGGTAAGGACTTTTTCCTTTGACTATCCCTTGTTGGACCTATATTATTCGCGCCCTATGCAAAAGGTGAAGTTGCCCGTTAAGGTTGATCCAGTCCGTAATGCCTTGAAGCTACTCGATTATGTCGGGATAGTGGAAAAGTCGCAGATGCCCAGGCTGGAGGAATCAACCGAAGGCTTGCGAAGTGATGTGGATGTCACACTGCACTTTGGCAAAGATGTCCAGAAGTTGACCGTTATGAAAGGCACTGCCCATGCCAAGGTCGACCTGGTTTGCCAGCGTTGTGGTGAGACGTTTGAACACCTTTGTGAAGCTAGTTTTATTTACACTCCGCTGTTCGAAAGAACAAACGAGGAAGAACTGCCGGAAGCTTATGAGCCCATTGAGTTGGACGAAAACGGCGAGATAGATCTTCATCAAATCCTGGAGGATGAACTCATCCTCTCGTTGCCTCAGGTAGCCATGCATCCGGTGGATGTGTGTCCCAGAGGAAACATGGAGATGACCTGGGGTGAAATCGAACCTGCTGATGAGCGGCCGAATCCCTTTGCAGTTCTTGAAGCGCTCAAACGTAAGTGAATTTTAGGAGTTAGCCTACCATGGCCGTACAACAGAACCGTAAAACCCGCGCCAAGCGTGGCATGCGTCGTTCCCACGATGCGCTGACCACCGCTGCCCTGACTGTTGATCAGACCAGTGGCGAAATTCATCGTCGTCACCACGTGACTGCCGATGGTTTCTACCGCGGTAAAAAGGTAATCGCTTAAGGATTGCCTTTGTCTACGCAAACTGTCGCGCTAGACATAATGGGGGGAGATATCGGCCCCTCGGAAACAGTGCCTGCCGCCGTGCAGGCACTGTCTCTTCTACCCCAGCTAAAACTTGTTCTGGTCGGTGATCAACACCAGACCGCCTCTCTTCTGCAGCAACATGGCTTGCTCAACCACCCTCGCGTTCGTCTCGTGCATGCCTCCCAGGTCGTGGGCATGGGCGAAAAGCCTATCGTGGCGCTGCGTACCCTGAAAGACTCCTCCATGCGCGTGACCCTGGATCTGGTCAAGAGCGGCGCTGCCGATGCCTGTGTCAGTGCAGGCAACACCGGTGCCTTGATGGCCATGGCCAAGTGCGTGCTCAAATCCTTGCCCGGTGTTGACCGGCCAGCCCTCATCAAGGCGCTGCCCACATTGAGTGGAAAGCGGACCGTGATGCTGGATCTGGGTGCGAACGTGAGCTGCGATGCCGACACCCTGCTGCAATTTGCCGTGATGGGCGCCGTAGTCGCAGAGAAGGTGGAGGGGATACCTTCACCCAGAGTGGCACTGCTCAACGTAGGGGAGGAGGAGATCAAGGGCAACGACCTGGTGCGCCACAGCGCCGAGTTGCTGCGCCAATGCTCCGCCCTGAATTTTGTCGGTTTCATTGAGGGGGACAGGATCTTCAGCGGCGAGTGCGACGTGATCGTCTGCGACGGTTTCGTGGGCAACGTGGCGCTCAAGACCGCGGAGGGGGTGGTGCGGATGATGGCCGAACTGGCCGGATATCCGCGCAAAAAACGCAGTTTTCTTGGTCGACTCGCCGGATTTATGTTCAAACGGCGTTTCTCTTACCTGAACCCCGACCAGTATAATGGCGCGAGTCTGTTAGGATTGCGCGGCATTGTGGTAAAAAGCCATGGGCGGGCCGAGCGCCGCGCTCTGTGTCATGCGATTCTGCTGGCCGCACAAGAAGCCAGACATCAACTTCCATTGCAAATTGCAGATCGCCTTGAATCTGTCTTTTCCGACAGGGATTTATAAAACTCTATGCATAGCAAAATTCTGGGTACTGGCAGTTATCTGCCGAGTTCGGTTCGTACCAACGCCGATCTTGAACAGATGGTTGAAACCAGTGACGAATGGATCGTGGAACGCACCGGGATCCGTGAACGCCGTATCGCCGGAGCCGACGAAACCGTCGCGACCCTTTCTCATCAAGCGGCCTTGCGTGCGCTTGATGCGGCAGGTCTGACTGCCGCCGATCTGGACATGATAGTGCTGGCCACTACCAGCGCAGAGAATGCCTTCCCAGCTGCTGCCTGTGAACTGCAGGGGCTGCTTGACGTACCGGGGATCCCGGCGTTTGACGTAGCCGCCGCCTGTGCCGGCTTTACATATGCTCTCGCCATCGCCGATCAGTTCGTCAAATCCGGCGCTGCTCGCCACGTGCTGGTTGTCGGTGCGGACGTGCTGTCACGCATGTGCGATCCCGAGGATCGCGGCACCATCATCCTGTTCGGGGATGGGGCAGGGGCCGTGGTCATCGGTGCCAGCGACACTCCTGGGATCCTCTCCACCCATCTGCATGCCGATGGCCGTTATGGCGAGCTGCTCAAACTGCCGCAGCCCCGTCGCGGCATGCCGGGTGCTGAGCTCGAAGCCTACATGTACATGAAGGGCAACGATGTCTTCAAGGTGGCGGTGACACGCCTTAGCGAGATCGTGACCGAAACCCTGGCTGCGGCCAACGTCGAGCCGAGCGAGCTGGACTGGCTGGTGCCCCATCAAGCCAACTTCCGCATCATCAATGCCACCGCCAAGAAACTCGGCATGGGGCTCGACAAGGTGATCCTGACCCTGGATCGTCATGGCAATACCTCCGCGGCCTCCGTGCCCATCGCCTTCGATGAAGGGGTGCGCGATGGTCGCATCAAACCCGGCCAGCTGGTCCTGCTGGAAGCCTTCGGCGGCGGTTTTGCCTGGGGCTCTGCGCTGGTTCGCCTCTGATACCGAGCGGTGCCCGGTCCTCGGGCGCCCGCTTACCGAATTCGTCTTACCTTAAAGGAATCAATGATGACCCGATTTGCCATTGCCTTCCCGGGACAAGGCTCCCAGAGCGTCGGCATGCTGGCCGAGCTGGCCGAGCAACACGCAGTGATTAAAGAGACCTTCGCCGAGGCGAGCCAGGTGCTGGGCTATGACCTGTTTGCCCTGGTGATGGCAGGCCCGGCCGAGGATCTCAACAAAACCTGGCGTACCCAGCCAGCGCTGTTGACCGCCTCCGTCGCGCTGTGGCGCCTGTGGCAACAACAAGGCGGGGTAACCCCTGCCGTGATGGCCGGCCACAGCCTGGGGGAATACTCCGCCCTGGTGTGCAGCGGCGCGCTGGCGTTTGCCGATGCCGTCAAGCTGGTCGAGCTGCGTGGTTTGGCCATGCAGGAAGCCGTACCGGAAGGCACTGGCGCCATGGCTGCCATCATCGGTCTGGACAACGAAAGCATCGCTGCCAACTGTGAGAAAGCGGCCCAGGGGCAGGTGGTTTCTCCGGTCAACTTCAACTCTCCGGGTCAGGTGGTCATCGCCGGCCACAAAGAGGCGGTCGAGCGTGCCAACGTGCTGATGAAAGAGTCAGGTGCCAAGCGTGCCCTGCCGCTGCCGGTCTCCGTGCCCTCCCACTGCGCCCTGATGAAACCGGCCGCAGAAAAGCTGGCCGCCGCCCTGGATGGGATCGAGATCAAGGTTCCTGCCATCGCCGTCATCAATAATGTTGACGTCTCTTGTGAGCAGGATCCTGCCGCCATCAAGCAAGCCTTGGTGCGTCAGCTGTTCAGCCCGGTTCGCTGGACTGAAACGGTAGAGCGCATGGCAAACGACGGTGTTACCCTCGAGATCGAGATGGGCCCGGGCAAGGTATTGACCGGCCTGGCCAAGCGTATCGATGCGCGAGTGGAAGGTATTCACGCCAACGACGCCGCCTCGTTCGAGCAGGCACTGGCCCAGATCAAGTAAACAGGAGCAAGTCATGAGTTTTACCGATAAGGTTGTGTTGGTCACTGGCGCCAGCCGTGGCATTGGTCGTGCGATTGCGGAGATGTTTGCTGCTCGTGGCGCCAAAGTCGTGGGGACCGCGACCAGCGAGAGCGGTGCCGAGGCGATCAGTGCTTACCTGGGTGAACAAGGCTGCGGCATGGCACTGAACGTGACCAGTCAGGAATCTATCGAAACCGTCTTCGCCGCCATCAAGGCGCGTTTTGGCGACATCGACATCCTGATCAACAACGCCGGCATTACCCGCGACAACCTGCTGATGCGGATGAAGGATGACGAGTGGAACGAGATCATCGACACCAATCTCACCTCCCTGTACCGTCTGAGTAAGCCGGTATTGCGTGCCATGATGAAGAAGCGTAACGGTCGCATCATCAGCATCGGTTCCGTGGTCGGCACCATGGGCAACGCCGGTCAGGTCAACTATGCTGCTGCCAAGGCTGGTCTGGTTGGCTTTACCAAGTCGCTGGCCCGTGAAGTGGCATCTCGTGGCATCACGGTGAATGCGGTTGCTCCCGGTTTCATCGAGACCGACATGACCAAGGCGCTCAATGAAGAGCAGCGCGCCGGCATCATGAATCAGGTGCCTGCTGCCCGTTTGGGCGATCCGAAAGAAATTGCTGCCGCTGTGGTATTCTTGGCATCGGATGATGCCGCCTATATTACCGGCGAAACCCTGCATGTTAATGGCGGGATGTACATGGTGTAATCAATTTGTCGTGAGTTCTGTTCAAATTTGCGATAATACGCCGAAGTTTGGCGAATTTCGTGGTTTGACCAGCGGCAAGTCACTTGCAAACTCACGTCAATTGAATACACTACCCCAACCAGACGCAATAGCGTATTTTTAAAGGAAAATTCAGGTCATGAGCAACATCGAAGAACGCGTAAAGAAAATCATCATCGAACAACTGGGTGTTAAAGAAGAAGACGTGAAGAACGCTGCCTCCTTCGTCGACGACCTGGGCGCTGACTCTTTGGATACCGTTGAACTGGTAATGGCGCTGGAAGAAGAATTCGATACCGAAATTCCTGATGAAGAAGCCGAGAAGATCACCACTGTTCAAGCGGCTATCGACTACATCACCGCTAATCAGGAATAAGTTCCTGTTCTGAAAGAAGCGGCCCAAGGGCCGCTTCTTTTATGTTTACCCCTTTCAAAACACCTCTCGGAGACTACCTCAGTGTCAAAACGCAGAGTCGTGGTGACCGGCTTGGGGATGCTTTCCCCGGTAGGCAACACTGCCGAATCCAGCTGGCAAGCCCTGCTCAACGGGCAGAGCGGCATTTCCCTCATCGACCACTTTGATGCAAGCGAGTTCGCAACCCGTTTCGCAGGCCTGGTCAAGGATTTCGACCCCGAAGAGTTCGGCATCAACCGCAAAGAAGCCCGCAAGATGGATCTCTTCATCCAGTATGGCGTGGCGGCGGGTGTTCAGGCCCTGGAAGATTCCGGCCTGATCATCAACGAAGAGAACGCGGAGCGGGTAGGCGTTGCCATCGGCTCCGGTATCGGCGGTCTGGGTCTGATTGAGCAGAACCACAGCAGCCTCATCAATGGCGGCCCTCGCAAGCTGAGCCCTTTCTTCGTTCCGTCCACCATCATCAATATGGTGTCCGGTCATCTTTCCATCATGAAAGGCATGCAGGGCCCGAACATCGCCGTGACTACCGCCTGTACCACGGGTACCCATGCCATCGGCATGGCTGGCCGGATGATCGCCTATGGCGATGCGGACGTGATGGTTGCCGGTGGTGCCGAGAAAGCCTCCACCCCCATGGGCATGGGCGGCTTTGCCGCTGCCAAGGCGCTCTCCACACGTAATGACGAACCGCAGAAGGCGAGCCGCCCCTGGGACAAGGATCGCGACGGTTTCGTGCTGGGCGACGGTGCCGGCGTGTTGGTGCTGGAAGAGTATGAACATGCCAAGGCCCGCGGCGCCAAGATCTATGCCGAGCTGGTCGGCTTTGGCATGAGCGGGGATGCCTATCACATGACGGCCCCTCCCTCGGACGGCGATGGTGGCGCACGCGCCATGAAGAACGCCATCAAGGATGCTGGCATCGCACCCGAGCAGATCGGTTACATCAATGCCCACGGTACCTCCACGCCCCTTGGGGATGTGGCAGAGCTGCGCGGCATGAAGAAGGTGTTTGGTGACCATGCCAGCGCCCTGATGGTCAGTTCCACCAAGTCCATGACAGGCCACCTGTTGGGTGCGGCTGGCGCCATCGAGGCGATCATCACTGTGCTTTCTCTGCGTGACCAGATGGTGCCTCCCACCATCAACCTGGACAAGCCGGATGATGAGTGCGACCTGGATCTGGTGCCGCATGTTGCCAAGGCTGGCAGCTTCGAATATGCCCTCTCCAATTCCTTCGGTTTTGGCGGCACCAATGGCTCCCTGATCTTCAAACGCGTATAATTCGCTCTGGGCGAATGATAAGGCCCGATACGGCAGTATCGGGCCTTTTTTATCGGAGGGATCCCCTTGCTGATTAATGGAATACCCACAGAAACACTGTCAGCCAGGGATCGTGGGCTGGCATACGGTGATGGTCATTTCACAACCATACTGGTGAGGGAAGGGAAGGTACTCTGGTGGCAGGACCATCTGGCCCGGCTGCAACATGCCAACGCCCGGCTTGGTTTTGGCGAGCACTCCTGGGACCTGCTTGCCGACGAGGCGGCGCAGCTGGCTTCTGGGCAGGCACAGGCTGTCGTCAAGATAATGCTGACCCGGGGCGCCGGTGGGCGGGGATATGACGGCGCAGGCTGTGACACGCCCACTCGCATCGTCTCTTTGGCACCTTATCCTGAGCATTATCATGATTGGCAGCAAACCGGCATCAATGCCTTGGTATGCCAGCAGCATCTTGGGGACAGTCCCATGCTCGCCGGTCTCAAGACGCTGGGGCGCCTCGAACAAGTGATGCTGAAGCGCGAACTTGCTGCGCGCGGCGGGGTCGAAGGTATAGTCTTGAACAGCCGGGGATTTCTGGTAGAAGGGGTCAGCGCCAATCTGTTTTGGCGTCGCGGCAGGACGGTGTTCACACCGGATCTCACCCGCGCCGGGATCGATGGCATCATGCGCAAGCGCGTGATGACGATGCTTAAACAGATGGGCATTGAACTGCGTGTCGTTGAAGCTCCATTGGAGTCACTCTGGCAGGCGGAAGAGGTCTGGCTGACCAATACCCTGATGGGGATTGTCCCGGTCACCAGCATCGGGGATATGCACTATCCCAGTCCGGTATTGATCCGCCGTTTACAGGAGCGCTTGGTCATTGAAGTTTAATCGGCTTTACACCCTGCTCGCGGGGGCGGCACTCTCTGTCGCCGTTGCCGGAGGGTACGTGTATCACAAGTGGCAACAGGTGGAGACGCTCACCAACAAGGGGCCAACCCGCCTCTTTACCGTCGAAAAAGGCGCCCATGCGGCGCGCCTGATTGCCGAACTGGGAGAGGGGGAAACCAGCCCCTGGGCGGTGCGCCTCTGGTTGCGCGGTCATCCCGAACTGGTGGCCATCAAGTCCGGCACCTATGAAATCAAGGAAGGGGCGCCGCTCAAGGAGACTCTCTCTCTCTTTGCTTCCGGCAAGGAGTTTCACTTCAGCCTGACCTTTGTCGAAGGGTCCCGTTTTGAGGATTGGCTGAAGCAACTTTCCAGCGCCCCCTATCTGGAGCGCCTGACTCTGGAGCAGAGCGAAACCGAGCTGGCTCAGGAACTCGGCATCGAAAATGGCAAGCTGGAGGGGTGGTTCCTGCCGGAAACCTACGCCTATACCACTCATGCCAGCGATCTTTCCATCCTGCGCCGCGCCTATCAGGACATGAAAACGTTCCTGGAGGCTTCCTGGGAGAAGCGTCAGGCCAATCTGCCCTACAAGACACCCTATGAGGCGCTCATCATGGCCTCCATCATCGAAAAAGAGACGGGCCAACCGGATGAACGAGCCCAGATTGCCTCTGTGTTCGTCAACCGTCTACGCCTTGGCATGAAGTTGCAGACCGACCCTACCGTCATCTACGGGGTGAAGGAGAGGTACGATGGCAACATTCGCCGCAGCGATTTAACCGACGTGAACCCCTACAACACCTATGTGATCGACGGTCTGCCTCCGACGCCCATCGCCATGCCGGGCAAGGCCTCCATCGAGGCGGCGCTCAACCCCAAATCGACCGACTATCTCTACTTCGTTGCCAAGGGGGGCGGTGCCCACTACTTCTCCAAGACCCTCGATGAACACAATCGGGCGGTGCGTGAATACATATTGAAGAAACCCTAATGTCTAAATTTATCGTGATTGAAGGATTGGAAGGGGCAGGGAAGAGCTCTGCGGTGCGCTATGTGACCGACTATCTGCAAGCCCACGGAGTTGCGCGGATCGAGTGCACCCGGGAGCCGGGCGGCACGCCGCTGGCGGAACGCATGCGGGCCATCGTCAAGGAAGTGCACGACGAGCGCCTGACAGTCGAGGCCGAGCTGCTGTTGATGTACGCCTCCCGGGTACAACTGGTGGAGACCCGGATCAAGCCTGCCTTGGCAGACGGCATCTGGGTAGTGGGCGATCGCCACGATCTCTCCTCCCAGGCCTATCAGGGGGGTGGCCGCGGCATCGATGCGAACCTCATCGGCGCCATCAAACGGGCGGTCCTCGGGGATTTCAAGCCGGATCTGACGCTCTATCTGGACATCGATCCTGCCATCGGCCTGCAGCGGGCCCGCCATCGCGGCGAGCTGGACAGGATTGAGCTGGAGCAGATCGGCTTCTTTGAACGTACCCGCCAGCGTTACCTCGAGTTGGCGGCCGCCGATGATTCCATCCAGATCATCGATGCCGGGTTGCCCCCGGCGCAAGTCAAAGCCGCCATCGAGGCTGCCCTTGAGCATTATCTGGCAAGCGAGGGGCTATGTATCCCTGGCTGATCCCGGATTGGCATGCCCTGAGCGAGACGGCCCGGGCCGGACGGCTCGGGCACGCCTGGTTGCTGCTAGGAGATCCTGGTCTTGGCAAGGAGCAGCTTGCAGAGCGACTGGCGCGACTGCACCTGTGTCAGCATCCACAACGAGGTGAGCCTTGCGGTCAGTGCCACTCCTGCCAACTGTTTGAGAAGGGGCATCACCCGGATCTTGGCACCCTGGGGCCCGAGGGCAAGACCATAGGTGTCGAAGCCATCCGGGAGATTTGCAGCCGCCTCCAGAGCACATCCCAGCTCGGTCGCGGCAAGGTGGTGATCATTCAGGAGGCGGAGCGCATGACGGAGTCTGCCGCCAATGCTTTGCTGAAGACGCTGGAAGAGCCGGCTGGCGACAGTCTGTTGCTGCTCATCGCATCCCGGGTATCTCGCCTGCTCCCCACCATCTTGAGCCGTTGTCACAAGCATGTCTGCCAGCTCCCCTCTGAGGGGGAGACCCTTGCCTGGCTCGCCGAGCAGGGCCATCAGGCCACCCAGGCCCAGGTGCGGATCTGCCAGGGTGCGCCGCTGCGGGTGCTGAGCTACATCGAAGCACAGCAAGATGATGCCAGACGGGCATTGCTCGACGGATTTGTCTCGCTGGCATCGGCCCCCACCCGTGCGGCGAATGTCTGTGCCCAGTTGGCCGAGGATACTCAGGTCCGGCAGCACTGGTTGCAGCTCTTCCTGTGTGATGCCCTCAAGCTTCAGGCTGGCTGCGGCCATCATCAACTGGCAATGCCGGATCTTGCATCACTCAGCCAGCAACTGGCAGAGAAACACTCCAGCGAACGGCTCCTGGAAGCCGAACAGCAGCTGGTTATGCTGAAAGAGGCTTGTCAGCCAGGGCAGCTTTCCAATCCCACCATCCATTTGATGAACTGGCTCAATCGCTGGTTATAAACAAGGTTGTCTATGTTACTCGTTGATTCCCATTGCCATCTCGATCGCTTGAGTTATGGCTCCAAGCAGACCGACATGGCCGATGTATTGGCCAAGGCGGCGCAGCAGAGCGTGGGATATTTTCTCTGCGTGAGTGTGACCCAGGCCCAGTTCCCGACCATGATGGAGGCCATCGCTCCCTATCCCCAGGTGTTTGCCTCCTGCGGTGTCCACCCGCTCAATCAGGATCCCGGGGTGGATGCTGCCTTGCTGCTGACTCAGGCGGCCGATGAGAGAGTGGTGGCCATCGGCGAAACCGGGCTCGACTACTTCTATTCACCGGAAAACAAGGATGTACAGCAAGCCTCTTTCCGCGAACATATTCGTGTAGCCCGGGCACTGAACAAACCGCTCATCATCCACACCCGGGATGCCCAGGAAGACACGCTGCGGATCATGCGAGAGGAGGGGGCCGAACAGGTGGGCGGAGTGCTGCACTGCTTCACCGAGTCCCTCGAAATGGCCGAGGCCGCGATGGCCATGGGGTTCTACATTTCCATCTCGGGAATAGCCACTTTCAAGAACGCCTCAGCCCTGCAGGCCGTGGTCAAGGCGTTGCCCCTGGAGCGACTGCTGGTTGAAACCGACTCTCCCTATCTGGCACCGGTTCCGCACCGGGGGAGGGAGAATGAGCCGGCCTTTGTTCGCGACGTCGCCCAATTTATCGCGGATCTTCGCCAGATATCGCTCGCTGAATTGGCGGAGGCCACCAGCCACAATTTCTTCGAATTGTTCAAGTTGGCAAAGCGATAACAGACAACGCCCCGCATAGCGGGGCGTTTTACTATGACAATCAGCATTATCATTACCCATCCAAAAACAATCACGCCAAGTTGTTATCTCTCACTTTTTTTTGCGGTGGATACTGATGAGATTAAATCCACAATCCTGATAAAACGGAGTAGAGATGACAGGGTACTTGAGAAATAAATGAGGGAGCTGAAATGGGTTAAAGCACTCTTCATAAGTATCGATAATATTCATTATCGATACTTGATAGATCTGGACGATCCTGTAAGATCCACCGAAACTCCGCTTTAAATCATAGAGTTAAGTGAACTACCCACGCCTTCAAAACCCAGTTCAGCAATCTTTGCAGAGCGTCTTCGATCCTCAGCTGAACAGCCGGGCAAGACGCTTCCTGCGCAGCGCCAAAGCCGACTCCACCCTCAATGCCTATCAGGCAGATACCCGCATCTTTGTCTCCTGGTGCCAACTCCACGGGCTGGATCCCTTGCAGACAACACACCACGACATCATGAATTTTCTGGCGGATCAGGCCGACGGCATCCTGGCCAACTGGGTCTGGCTGGACAAAGAAGAAGGGAAGGGGGAGCTTCGCAACGGGGAACCTCGCAAACCGGCCACCCTGGTAAGACGGCTTGCCGGCATTCGTTATGCCTTCAAGCAGAAGGGGATCCACCCCATGCCGACCGAGCATGCGGAGATAAAGGAGATGATGCGGGGCATAGTACGGCTCGGTGATAACCGCAAACGCAAAACGGGGGCGCTGACCCTGAAACCATTGGCCTGCGTGCTGGACGAGATAGATACCAGCAACCTGGCGGGACTTCGGGATTACACCCTGTTGCTCCTGATGTTCAGTGGCGCCTTGCGTCGGTCGGAAGCGGCAAGGATCGAGGTGAATGACGTGCAGTTTGTGGGGCAGGGGATACGCCTTCGTCTCAAGCCAAGCAAACATCAGCTCCATGAATCGGAGATAGCACTCATTCCAGGCACCCGGTATTGCCCGGTCTCTGCACTGCAACAATGGCTGAAAAAAAGCCGGATTGCTGAGGGCCCCCTGTTTCGTCGAATGAATCGCTGGGGACAGCTGATGACAGATCCCCTGGGGCCGCAAGGTATCAACTTGATGATCAAGCGGCGAACCGGCCAGGCCATCGACGATCTCCACGTCAGTGGCCACAGTTTGCGGCGGGGGTTCATCACCTCGGCGGTGACGGCGGGCAAGCCGATGAACAAGATCATCGAGGTGACCCGACACAAGGACATGCGCACCTTGCAGGAATATTTCGACGATGCCCACAAGTTCTCCGATCACGCCCTGGATGGGTTGTTATAGAGAACCGCGCCTCTCCATTTTTTATGTTAAATGATATCCTGTTGATCTGGTGATATATTCATGTCGTCCTCCACAGACATCATAACGGTGGGAGAGTCGTAATCCGATTTACTTTCGTAGAAGATGCCAATGAAAAATGAGAGATAACATTCACGATGTAGACATGTCGGAAGGTCACGATAGCCAGGAATTGAAGAAAAGCGCTGCGCAAGAGAATGCCGAACGGCAGCGCCAGCACGTGAAGCGCAAGCAGGAAACCCACAGCCGGTTGCAATGCTGGATAAGCAATCGTCATGCAGAGAGGTTGGCCATGCTGGGGCAACAACTGGAAGACAGTCAGGCCTCCATCATCGAGCAGGCAATCGATCTGCTCTATCAGCACGAACTGCAACAAACGACCAACGCGCAGCAGAGCGATATCCCCGAGTCGGCAGACATACTCGAATAGACGATGGTATCGAACCGGCGTGATTGAAAAAGGAAGACAAAAAAAGCCAGGTACGAATTCCTTGTACCTGGCATAGGGGAATTGGCTCCTTGCAGAGCCGTGCGCTAACTGGTATGCAGATAGCCTTAAGCTTAGACAAGGCTCTAGGCATTTCAAGAACCGGATAAAAGTTCAACCAGAGTGGGGGTTTTTCAGACTCGAACAGGCGCTATTTTTGCTCGAGCGACCCCACTCTCACGCATTGAACAGGTTGTTATCCCGTACCAGCTCCCGGGGCAGGGCATTCTTGATGCGACTCCCCACCCATTTCCCCATGCCGAGCGGGTGCCCCTGGTAACGAACGATCACTTCCCCAGTCCCGGCATCCTGCTCTGGCCAGACATCTCGTCCCATCATGAATTCACGGGCATTGGAGGCATCCAGCTCGACGCATCCCTTACTCGCCTCATGGCCGTAAGCCAGAGCCCATTCATGGGTCAATCGATATCCCTTCTTGAAGGTCTCAGCCAGCTTGATGCCGATGCGATCGAAGCGCAGCTTCCCCTGTACCTGCTCGAAGGCGTGAGGGAAGAGCCAGATCTCGTCATTGCGGCCAAACAGTTGGCCATGGGGCACGATGCCAAAATTCCCTTCAATCTCCCGCAGCATGGGGCCAGCCTCTTTCTCTGGCAGCGGCGAGAAGGGGAACTTGCCGAGCTTGCCCGGTTTGAACATGGTGTTGGGCACGGAGTGATGCTTGCGCAACCGGGCGACGAAAAATCCTTCACTGTCGAAGATCTGGGGCCAAACGTGCAAGTATCCCTCCGGTGTACAGGCTTTCTCCGCTCCCGGAAAGAGATCGGCCAACGAGTCAAAGCTGAAGGCATCACCGAACTTCTCCTGCAACGACTGACAGACGGCCTGATTCTCTTGCAGGCTCAGGGTGCAGGTGGAGTAGACCAGTACGCCGCCGGGTTTGAGGGCGTGAAAAGCGCTCTCCAGCAGGCCACGCTGCACCGCGGCAATCTCGTCGATGCTCTCGAGACTCCAGTTGCGCAGCGCGTCTTCATCTTTTCGCACCGTCCCCTCGCCGGAGCAGGGGGCGTCGAGCAGGATGGCGTCGAAGGTTTCAGGCAGCCATTGGCCAAAGACCTTGGCATCGAAATGGGTCATGCCGACGTTGGTCACACCGCAGCGCTGGATATTGGCGCTCAGCACTTTCAGCCTGCTGCTGGAAAACTCGTTGGCGATCAGCATGCCGCGGTTCTCCATCAGCGCCGCGATCTGGGTAGTCTTGGAGCCAGGGGCGGCGGCCGCGTCCAGCAACATGCCATCCCCTCTGGTTTGCTCACTGGCAAAGAGCGCCGTCACCGGCAACATGGAGCTCGCTTCCTGAATATAGAAGAGGCCGCACAGATGCTCGGCCGTGTTGCCAAGGGGGACGCTCTCATCACTGCGGGTGAGCCAGAAGCCGGTTTCACACCAGGGCACGGGATCCAGTTGCCAGCCAAGCGGCGCCATGCGGGCGACAAACTCGGATACCGTGATCTTGAGGGTGTTGACCCGGATGCTGCGCCGCAGCGGCTGCCGGCAACTCGCCACGAATGCCTCCATGGAGAGATGGGATGGCATGAACTCCGCAATGTGACGCAGGAAGTGATCGGGGAGGTAGGTGTTGTCGTGCACGGCGCAATCTCGCTGACCCAAAATGAGGGGCGACATCTTACCACAGTGCGCCGCCCTTCTTGATGGGAGAGTCCATGAGGCCATAAAAAAACCGGCACAAGGCCGGTTTTTGACGAGCAGGGGAATAACTCAGGGCAAGATGCGGGGACTCCACTCCAGCCACTCTTTCTCTGCCTTGGCATGAAGCGGATAACGATGGCCCGCCTTGACGGTCGCGCCCATCTCCCGCTCCGGCGTATTGAAGGCAATCCCGCCCGCCAGCAGGCTTTGCACCGTTTCGACCTCGATGGTGCCACCGGTCAGCCCGATATCGGCCTTGACCCCGGAGACATTCCAGAACCGGCTGTTGGCGCGTATCAGATGGGCGTACTGTCCATCCACATTCACATCGATCAGCACCTCGCTGCCATCCCGGGCCAGGGTCACGCCGGTGACGCTGCCCACCACCATCTTGCGAAACAGCAGGGGGCTGCCCACGCTGATGCCATCGACGGAGGGGCTCTTGAGGGTCAGGGCAAGACCGGCGGGGCCACTCTGGCTCAAGGGGAAGGTCTCCTTGCCAGCCCCTCGGCCCGGTGTCGCCTCCACAAAGGCCCCCTTGATCAGGGTATCGAGGTGGGCAACGCCTCCCAGCCCGACCTTGGCCTGCACCAGTGCATAGCGCGCCCCGGATTGCAGGAAGCGCGCGGCATATTGCTCATTCAGCTCGGCCTTGAAGCTTACCTGGCCCAGGGTCGGATCCAGTTCCACCTGCTCCACCTTGCCGATGTCCACTCCGCGATAGCGGATGGGGCTGCCGACCCCGAGACCCGGGTTGTGATCCGCCGTGAGCGTGAGGGTACGCACCTGGGAGCTTGCCTGCTCCTTGCTGTCAAAGAGCTGATGACTGCTGCGACCTGTCCCCAGCTTGTCGAATTCGATGGCACCACGCAGCAGGGTGGCGAGGTTCCCCATCTTGACCTGCACGCCGTCGAGCCGGATCTTGCCGTCGATGGCGGCCTTCTTCCAGAACTGAGGTTGCTGCTTGAGCAAAGGAGCATAGATGGCATCGATCTCCAGGGTGATGGCCACCCCGCGATCATCGGCATCCAGCGCCTTGACCTTGCCCGCTTCCAGTCCCAGATAGAGGACGGGGGAGCCCACACCGATCCCATCAGCCTGAGCGGCACGAAGCGTCCAGCTGACCGCTTTGGCATGGCGGCTCCCAAGCAGGGCCAGCTCCTGGCTGGGGTAGAGGCGGTCAATCCTGTCACCCTTCGGGGCCTGTACCAGCTTGATGCCCCCCGCCAACCAGGCACTGGCCGGGCTGGTCTCCACCTTGATACCGCTGAGGTCCGCCTCCACCTGCAAGGGGGCGGCGCGATAGAAGCGAGCCCGTTGCAGCAGATGGCGATAACGCTCGTTCACCAGCAACTCGACACTGGCATTGCCGCCGGCATCCAGGGTCAGTGCCCCGAGCTGACCTATCTGCAACCCCTTGAACCAGAGCGGAGCCCCTTCGCTCAAACCGGCGAGATCCTCTGCCTGCAGGGTCAGCTTGATGCCGCCGCGCTGTGCCTGGCTCTCCAGGGTCATGGTGTTGACCCGTTTACCGGGTTCATAGTCCAGACGAATGGCGGGCCCGGCCAGCAGGCGATCCGCATGCTTGATCCCGGCAGGGGAGAGAGAGACCGTCTCCCACACCAGACGACTCTTGCCGGTCACCCGGAACGCCTGCTCGGGGTTGATGAGGGCCGTCACGCTCCGCCCCTGTTCGGTGAGGCGAATGGGGTCGATGCGTCCAATCTCGATGCCCTCATAGAGGATGGGCATCCCTTCCTTGATGGGCAGAGTCCCCGCCTGGATGGTGATGCGCTCACCCCGGGCGGCCTCGGCCAGCCCCTTGTAGAGGATGAAGTTGACCCCCTTTTGCGCCACGGGAGAATCCTTGGGGGAGTCAAACGCAATGCCGCCGCTCAGGATGGAGGTGAGACTGCCCGCCTCCACGCTGACGCCAGCCAGGCTGAAGGAGCCCTTGATGCCGCTGATGTTCCAGAAGCGGGTATCCGCCTTGACGAGGTGCTCGAAGCGCGGCTCGATCACCAGATCCAGGATCACGTTCTGGTTCTCTTCCCCAAGACGGGTGTTGATGACACTGCCCACCTCCAGCCCGCGGAAATAGATCTTGGCACCGATGCCCACCGACCCCAGAGAATCGGCTGTCAGGTGCAGGGTTCGCCCCTGGGCCTGATAACCAGGGGGAGGGCCATCCAGGGCATCGAACTCATCCTCCAGCGGGTTGTTCTCCCGTCCGGGTTGCAGGTTGATGTAGTTGCCGGACACCAGGGTGTCCAGGCCGGAGATCTCGGTCAGTGACGCCTTCGGACTCACCAGCCAGAAGTCGGAGCCCTTGCGTATGAGGGAGCGGGCACGGCTGTCCACCTTGGCCAGCACCGCAATCTTGCGACCATCCTGTGCCAGTTCCAGCTCCTGGACCACGCCGATGGCGACCCCCTGATAGCGCAACTGGGTCTTGCCCGGCAAGATACCGTTGCCCTGGGCAAAGTTGATGCGAATGAGTTGACCACTGCTCGTCCACTGCTGGTAGAGAAAGCCTCCCGCCAGCAAGAGGGCGATGAAGGGCAGCAACCAGACCGGTGATAACCAGCGGTGCTTCTCAATGACGGGCTCAGCCCCGACCATACCGACTCCTTACATTGGCTGTGATGCACAGCGCGTTCGACACAAAAAACATTAACGGGCCGCCTTGTCCCACAACAGGCGGGTATCGAGCATCCTGGCCGACATCATGGTGAGCACCACCACGCCGGCGAACGCCGTCGCCCCGGGGCCGGCACGCACATTGAGCAGCACGCCGCGATCCACCAGGGCCACCATCAGCGAGATGACGAACAGGTCCAGCATGGACCAGCGTCCGATGAAATCGATGATGCGGTACATGACGAGTTGGCGTTTGCGGCGCACCGGCTTGCTGCGCTGCAACTGCCAGCAGATCCAGCCAAGACCCAGGATCTTGCCGATGGGCACGATGATGCTCGCGGTCAGTACTATGGTGGCGATGCCGGACATCTTGCTGCGATAGAGCGCCATGATACCGCTGAAAATGGTATCGGACTGCAATAATCCCTTGTTGTAGAAGTGGGTGATGGGCAGCAGGTTTGCAGGCAACAACATGAAGGTGGCCAGCGCCAGCAGGCCCCATGACCAGGCGAGGGAATGGGGAATGCGCATCTGCAAGGGGGTATGACAACGAGGGCAGCTCATGCCGTGTTGATGGCGCACCAGCAACCCACAGGTATGGCAGCGGCAAAGCCCCAGTTCACGGGCGCTGATCGGGGACATGGTCCGGCTCCCGGGAGGCATGTTGCAGCGGAATCCGCTCCCAGTAAGGGGCAGGATCAAAGAGGATCAGCAACGTCATGTTGAGCAGCATCAGACAACCCAGGCTCAGCAGACCGCCTCCCAGGCGCACGTCGGCGATGTCGATAAGCTTGAACAGGGCGACCAGCAGGCTGACGATGTACACCTCCAGCATGGCCCAGTGGCGAAATACCTCGACCGCTTTGAGGGTCCACGCCAGCAGATGCCAGCGCTTGGCCAGGCCGGAGGCGAGGGCAAAGATCCCGAGCAGCAGCCCTGTCGGCGCCAGCACGGCGCACCAGAGCACCAGTGTTGCCACCCAGAGCTCGCTCTCGGCATACAGCATCATAATTCCCTTGATCAGGTTGGCGTCCGAGTTCACGCCCGCCAGACGAAGATAGATCAAAGGCTCAAAAAACGCGGAAGGCAGCAACAGGAATCCGGTGATGGTCAGCGCCATCAACTGGGAAGGGCGAAAGGCATAGCGCCCATACAGATGCTGATGACAGCGGGGGCAATGGGCGTGACGGCGCAGCGGCAGCAACTTGCGTTCGATCAGCAAGTCACAGGCCGGACAGACAATCACCGAGTGCGGATCCGACATACGATTCAACCTGTTGAAGGAATTGATGAAATTTACCTTAAAACGCCTGCCCTGTCTTGCCGCGCTGCACACCCCCCTTTGAAAAGACGTGTTTTCCGCTGTGAACTGGCCGCCGCCAGCCAAGCAGGGGCTGGCGATGCACGCCGACATGCTGAGGGTATTTGCAATACTGTATATACGTACATATACTTGCGGTCACTATCATCAGGAGGGCGCCGCGATGGCCGTTGAGATCAAGTATGTTGTGGTACGTGGGGGAGTGGAGAAGATGACCTTTGCCAGCAAGAAAGAGGCGGATGCCTATGACAAACTGCTGGACACCGCCGATGAGCTGATGACACTGCTGGCGGGTGCGCCGGTCGCGCTTGCACCGGAGCAGCAGGAGAGTCTGGCCTTTTATCTGGCCGAGCAGCGGGATCAGTTGCAGCAGGTATTGCGCGGTGGAAAAGGGCAGGGGAATTCCCCCAAAGAAGACAAGCTGGATACTGAACTGCCAAAGGGGAAGCCCCTGAAGAGCGTGGCTTGAGACGAAAGGGCGGGGAAGGGGATGTGAGGCAGAATCCACTTTCTCATTCATGAAAAGTGCAACTTAAGTCATTGTCACGCCTCTTTTCCCCGAGAATTTTCCAACCACACCGCATATTTATTGAATATGCCGATTGCTCGTTATCATGGGGTATCACAGCAAGATGCCTCAGGTCGTTGCCCCCAAGGCGCACTGCAACCCCTGATGCCGATAACCCCATTTATCGGCATCAGGGGGGGGCGGCCCCGTTCAAAACATTCAACCGACATCACACACCATCATGACTCATCCAGCACTTCCACCCGCCATGCCACTGTTCGATAGCGTGGACCACCTTGAGGCGGGCAATCCCCAGGTCAACCAGTACCTCGCCACCCTGAGTCTTGGCAAAGTCCCCGACGCGGGGATCGTGTATGAGCTGGCCGTCGACTGGCTGCTGGAGCAGCGCCACAGCGAAAACAACTACAAGACCTATCGCAGTGAGCTGACCACTTTTTTGCACTGGTGTTTTTGCGAGGTGGCCATCAGCCCCAGGGATCTCACCAGGCGCATCATGATGCGCTATCTCGACTATTGCCAGGCGCCACCGTCCAGACTGATTGCCTACCGCAACGTCGCCCAGTTCGTGCTCGACAAGGAGTGGGGGGAACGGTTGCCAAACCCCCTGTGGCGTCCGTTTCTTGGCAAGCGGGAACTGGGCCGGGAGCTACCGTATCGACTGAGTGAGCAGGCGATGAAGACAAAACTCGCCATTTTGTCCGCCTTCTTCCAGTTTCTCATCCAGGAGGAGTACATGGATCGCAATCCGGCTCTCCTGCTGCAGCGGGTTAAACGTGCGGGCCCCCAGGAGGCTGGTGAAGACGCGCAATCCTTCACTGAGCTGCAATGGTCTTATGTGATGCAAGCCGCCGAACAGCTCGCTGCCGAATGCCCGGCACAACATGAGCGCAGCCGCTTTCTCATCTGTCTGATGTATGCCTGTTATCTGCGGATTTCCGAGGTGGCGGCCAGGCCGGGTTTCAGCCCCGTCATGGGCCAGTTTCGACGTGACGCCAAAACGGGCGTCTGGGGTTATGACATTCCCCGCAGCAAAGGCGGTAAACGTCGCACCGTGGCCGTTTCTCAGGCTCTGCTCGAAGCCCTGACTCGCTATCGTACCTTTCTTGGCCTTTCGCCACTGCCGGCCCCCGGCGAGCAGACCCCGCTGTTCGTACGCCACAAGGCGGCGGCCCATGGCCGCGAACAAGGCGAACTCAATGCCAATCTGGGTATCCGCCAGCTTCGAGACCTGGTAATGGCGGTATTTGAACAGGCCGCAAGCCTCGCCGAACAAGACGGTTTTGATCAGGATGCCGCTGAAATGCGAACCCTGACGCCGCACTCCATTCGCCATACCGGTATCACCCATGACATCAATCTGCACGGCCGGCCTTTATCCCACGTACAAGCCGATGCGGGACACGACAGCATCGACACCACCTCCAAGTACCTGCACACCGGCAACCGGGAACGTCACGAGAGTGCCAGCCGCAAGCCGCTGGATCACTTGCTCGACCAGAACCGTACATATGACTGATAACCAATGGTGAACAATAAAACTGCACTCATAACCAAGACACGGGACCTAAAGGCAATCCTTGATTGATTATGCCCTGGGACTCATAAAATACGACACTGCGCATAATGTATATTATGTTAAATCCGATATACCTGTGTTCTACTACATCTCTTCTTGAGGACATTCATTTAATTTCAAAAAAATCAATATGTTAGAATGCTATGCTTGAATTTTAGTCAGATCATCTTTTTTGTATAATGTCCATGTATTATTGTGTACACAACATTGTCCTCTCTTTGGTGTGTACACATGTATAAAGTGATAAAAATTGATGATAAGCGTGCCTGCCTCTTCGACAGTGAAGTCATGCAACCAACATTCTTGTCGCTGAAATTTTGCATAGAACAACTGCATTTCAAATCCCTCAACTATCAGATCAGTACACTTTCTAACATAATGTTCTTCCATGAGTATTGGCTTACTAAGTTCAATTGCACACTGGATTATTCTATGTATAAAGACGAATTTTCCGGTGCCGTCATATCAAAAATTATCTCAGAGTTAGAAGGCTTCTGGATTTTCCTTTGTAGTAGTAAAGTTTACATGGATAACGTTACTGCACTTCCTACAATTCACAAAAAAAATTCAATAAAAGAAACTCAAACTCATGTATCAAAATATCAAACAGTCTGCCGTTTTATCTCATGGTTGATAGATTCCTATATTACACCACATTTTATATTGGATGATTTTGAAAAAACATACAATCTAAATAAGACATTACACTCATACTTAAGTCTTTCAGCAAATAATCACTCTAAATTTCGATTAGGAAATAAGAACAAAAACCTTTATAAAAGCTTGACCAATGAACAGCTCAGGGATTTTGTTTATCTTTTTAAGCTACCAGCAAAAATTGAGAAAGATAGTGATGGTAGAATGACTGCTTCAGCTTATGTTCGATTTAGGAATCTCATTCTGGTGAAGCTCCTTACACAATATGGTTTAAGGATTGGCGAGACCCTTCTTCTCCGAGAATCTTCATTCAAACTAAATATGGCAGAAACTATAGCCTATATGTATGTGGCCAATTTAGATGATGGTGTCGATCCACGAAAAAATAAACCATCGATTAAGACTCGCAATAGTATCAGAGAACTAAAAATTTCAATGCAAGACTACAAAATCATAAAAATGTTTATGATGCAAGTGAAGCTTAGGGCATCACACAATTTTCTATTTAGTTCATCGATAGGTGAATGCCCCCCTCTCACCTACAAGGCTGCATATAAAATAATTATCGATGCTAGTGAAATCATGAAAGACAAATTCCCTGCATATTTTGACCAAACTAAGGCTGAATTTTTGGAAAATGTACACCCACATATGCTTCGTCACACATGGGCATACATGCAGTTGAAGAATCTCTACTACCAGGTTGAAAAGCAGTTTATTAAGGCTGGCGCGGTAAATACGAAGGGAATTATGGCGTCAGCAAAAGATATGCTACGTCAGTTAGGTGGCTGGTCGGAAAACTCAGTGATGCCAAACCATTATGCCGAACGTTTTATTGCTGAAAGTGCAAATGAAAAAAGTTTAAAAATGTTTGATGAACATTTTATCGAAACATTTGAAACTCTTGATATTCCGAGAATATGAGGATTAACAATGTCAATTGACCCCTCCATTATACATCAACAAATCATACTGTCACCCAAACAAATATCCTTTATTACTGGATTAAAAATACCTAAACATGTAACTATTCAGACAGACTCTCACTTTGATTCAGTTACATCCAAGACATCGGAGGACAAATGGCGCTTTGTGATAGGTGGCGAAACTGAGACATTTAACTTCTCTGATATCGAACATCATCCCCTAAAGCTTCTCATAAAATATTGCACCGCTGCATTTATAAATTATGGCAGGCCTCTTCGCAACACAAATTTTAGAGTTATAAAGAAGAGCTTCAATGTTGAAAACTTTACCTTTGATGGCTTTAAAGATAAGTTATCTTCAAAAGAATTGTTGGAAAATCCAGAACAATACTTCGCAACCAAAGGGATAGCAAAGCTTCTGTGTCAGCTCGATTTCCCAGGCTTTTCTGTTGAAAACATTGGCGATTTCATTCTAATCCCATTCCCTAAATGCAACAATCCATTCCTTAAATATCAAGATTTAGAAAACGCATTCCCCTCCCCTTTAAAATCATTGATTGTGCGCGCTATTGTAACTGCAAGCAAAAATCTATTAAATCTTAGCAATGCTGATGTGGAAAACATTACGTTATTTGGTTTATCATTCTACACCGGTATGCGGCCTGTTCAGTTTGCTAAGATATCTGTTTTGGATTTTAAGAAGGATACAAGTAACAAGTCATCTGGATTATACCGATACAGTCTTAACATGCCATATGCCAAGCAAACTAGGATCACTAATAACAAAGTAAAAATAGCTTTACCTGCTGAACTAGGTCTACTTATTGTTGAATACATTAATAGATTTCGACTGCAGCCAGAAGACCGTTTCATTTTGGTAGACAAAGACTTGACTAGATACTTAAACGACATATTACAGCAGATGTTATTATCTATGCAGCCAAAGTCAGTACAAGAGCAGATTATTAAAGGGGATATTATTTTACCGAGGCTAACAACTTATGACTTTCGGCATAATGTTGGTCACTCATTAGCACTTGCTGGAGCAAGTGCTGATGAAATAGCCTATATGTTAGGCCATAGCTCTTTAATCGCGGCTACATACTATATTTCTGCCACTCCAGAATTGGCTATGTTGAAAAGTAAAGCTCTTGGGGACAACCCAGTATGGCAAAACATGATCAATCTATTACTCACTGGTTATGCCGTTCAAGAAAAAACATGGTTAAAACGGACCGTTTCCGGCACGCTAGGAGGTAAGCTTCACATTAAGATTGGAGGATGTGAAAGACCTGGTGAAGATTGCACTCTTGCGAAGGTTCGCTCCTGTTATGGATGCTTTTACTTCAGACCTTTTACCGACTTAGTAAAGCACCACGCCATTCTAGATTGTATAAATAAGGAGATTATTGACACACTAGAGGTTAGTGAAAAGTCTGGAAATATTCATAACCCCGCCTTAGACATTATTGCAAATTTAAAATGTGAAGTACAGATGGTCATAAACCGCATTAAAGGAGGATTAAAATAATGAAGGATAAATTTGACAACTTAAAAATATTTATTGCGGAACAGAAGGCATACTTCCTTGAAAACATCAAGCCTGATGTTAATTTTATATGGGAAGATGATAGCTGGAGTTCGGATTCTGAACAAAAAGGTGTCTTCTCAGGTAGAAGCTCTGGCCATCTTGAGTTCAAAAGCATTAAGAGTATAAATAAAGGTATTTATCTTGATGGTGATGTTCATATAGATCTAAGCAAAGAAATTTACGATGATTATCGTGATTTCATGAAGTCTTTTATCGTCTTCCTTATAAAACTAAAAAACCACAAGATATCAATATCTGCCTTGAATCGCGACAATTTGCTGCTGAAGCGCCTTTACATTCGCATGCTAATTAATGGCGATATAACTCCTACTGTTCAGGCTTTCAGTAATGAAATAATCTCACAGTCGATGTTGGCGCATTGTTCAGTCATGAGTAACCTAAATAACGCTGCAGATAGCCAAACTGCGATGAGGAAATTATGCGAGTACATAAATAGACTAGGAATAACATTCAATCCGATAGAATATAAAGTCACCCAAAAAAGACCCTCATCCAAGTCGACTGAGGCAGCTACGCAAGCAAAAATACAAGCTTTTCATAATGCTGAGTTTGCTGAAGAGACTGATGAAGATGAGAGTAAAAAACTGATCACTATACAGACCTTTCTTAATATAGTCGCTGTACGTGGTATGGTGACGACAGATGGTGAAAAAATATTACTTAATATGCTGATGCTACTTATGGTCACTGGTTTTAGATTTGGTGAAGTTGAGAGGCTAAAGGCTGATGCGTTGAAAATACTTGATGTAGAAGATAAAGAAGTAATCGCTATTCTTAAAAACAAAGGATTGAAACATTATTTTTTAGGCATTGTATATGTAGGTGAGAAGCAGGCAGGACATAGGACCCATTGGGTAGAACCATTAGCTATAGATTTAGTAGAAACTATTTTTGAGGATACTTTAAATCTTACCAGAAGCATTAGAAATCATCTTAGCTACTGTAGAGGAAATGGTTTTAGCTCACTATTGCCAATCGAACTGCATGGTAAAGATGAAATTTCATTAGATGAAATAATATCGTATATTTCTGAATCATCCTCAATAACTGCTCAAACTAGAGGTGATTCTGCTCAAAGAGACTATGCCAAAAAGGCGCTGGCTAAATTTGGAATTGAGCCTTCCCGAATCGATGTGATAAATGGCAGACAAAAACTTTTTTATTACTCTTCCGATGACATAGAGCAATTCTTAAAGAAGAAAATCTCATCCAATAAAGAGCTGAATACAAATTTCATCTACAATTTCACAGACTCTAAATCAGGAACTAATATATCCTATAATGTAGAGGACATGTTATTCATCGTGCCAGAAGGCTCAGCCTCACTGGTTAGGTCCTCAGTAACAAAACCCTTACCTTCTAGAGTATCAATGCGTGATATGTTGAAGTTTATAGGTGCAAATGATGGTATAGGCGGCACTTCGTTATTCAAGAAATACAACCTGGTAGATGAAGATGGTAATTTCCCTGAACTTACAACACACATACCTCGTCACACTATCAACACATTCCTCGCTATTGCGGGAATAACTGACCATCTACAAGCTGTCATGATGGGCCGTGTTGATATTAGTCAAAACACTGCATATCAACATTTAGCCATTGAACAACGAGCACTAGCAAGCGAAGTGGTAACTTTTAGTAGCCAGATGGTCTCATTCATGAACGAACCAGAGTTGGATGTTTCGATAGTGCCGACACCTTTAGATTTGATAAAGAATACAGGTGAGATTTCAATTAACCAAAGATTGAACATCGGTAATGCCATCGCACAGAATGCTCACACCTTTACGACAAAGGAAGATAAAGTTTCGTTCCTAGAAGACATATTTGAATCCTGTTCATTAGACTTAATGGCAGGCCTTGGTGAGGCATGGAGCCAAGAAGAGTCAAAACCAGAAAAGAATTTGTTGCTAAATAGGCATGCTGATTTACATCCACTCGACTTCGGAAGCTGTATGCGAAAACTACAGGCATGGTCATGCCCATACTCCATGAAGTGTCAAGACGGTTCAGCATGTCCTTATTTCACGGTAATAGGAAGAGCGGACGATACAGTAAAGTTAGAACGAAAAATATCATTGCTCCAACAGCAAATTCAAGAGCTCAACAACTTATTGGTGTTAGGGACATTAACACAAGCTGAGCATGATGAACTTATACTAGATTTTTCTTGTCGTTCTAAAAACTTACAGCGAGTCAAAGAAGGTTCTAGAAAAATTGAATCTACTAAGGTAAAGTTCAATTTAATTGACTTTGATTTTGATAAAAAACCAAAAACTCTCGCCACAATTTTTGCTGTTGAACATAAAAAGCTGGAGAAAGCAAATAATGCATAAAAAACTGTCAGGTGAAGCTCTCAATGAAGCAATTGAATCCGAATTGCGAGCAATGGTACGTGAAGGATATCAGTTATCCCCTATTTCTAATAAATCTTTACATATCAGACTAAAAGAAAAAGGCATCATCACCGGAGCTGTCAGTACTCTAACAAGTCGCAGAGATATTATTGAACATTATAAAAAAATGCAGCTAGATGAGATCGGTGGTACTTTTGGAAAAAGCGTTCGCTCTGGATCGACTAAAAGTAGAGCTGAGTTAATTAAGTCCAATGCTTCTCTAAGGCGTCAGGTTGAAGAAGCAAAAAGTATGGTCGTGCAGAACACAAGTGTACTTATAGATATTGTTCATGCTGTTAAAGCTGCTGGCCTCCATAAAAACATTGAGCGATTTCTAAGCCCTTTTCTAATTAGGGAACTACAAAACTCAGACAATGATAAAAACTAGCTCTTGTACCTATACTCAAAGCCACTTGATAGTTAATTAGTATTTCTGTAATGAAAAAAGCATCATCATTCTATTTGGTGGCAGTATTACTTTCATTCTCTTTCTCCAAAGCTTCAATGATAATTTTGACAGCATTAAGTCTTCCCAATATGGTGTTTATTTTTTTATTTACTTGGTTTGATGCGACTATAATAGGGCTTTCAAATTGTGGATATAAATCTGCTAATTCATCATACTCTCTCCACTCCCCCCAAAGTGACTGTATTTTATTTTCATAGTCACAATATCTCGCTTGAAGTCTAGATAAAACTTCAATCTGCGGAGCCTTTGTTTCATCTACAGGAATAGAAATAAGCTCGATAGTTGCATTTACATACTCCTCTGTTTTGACAAACCTCACATATCGCCCATTAAATATTCTTCTGAGAAGACCGAAACTCACTAATTTCATTACTTGTATATATATATAGCTATATTCTCTTGCATTTCTGTACGAATTACTTTTTTCACCATATCCAGATTTTAAACATTCAGATATTGTGAAGTTATTTAGTTTATCAACTTCAAGAGCTACATAGATTGGTGTTGGCAATTGAATTGTCGGCATATTCTAACACATTCCCCAGTGCCAGTTAGATTATTGGGTACAAATAGGGATTATAGTCCCTTCACTTGTGCTCAGCAACCAGAGATAGTTTTCGCCTCAAGTGAGGCGATAAATGCATGATATAGCGAAGAAATTTGGTAATAAGTTGCGTGCAAAACGAACTGAACTCGGCATCACCCAAGAACAGCTCGCCTTAATGTCTGATATCGATCAGAGCTATGTAGGGCGCATCGAGCGAGGAACCGTAAATATCACGCTTGAAAAAGCCTACCGGCTTTCCGAGATACTCCAATGTGATATTCGAGATCTTCTTCCATAACTTCAATAACTTATTAGCCCTGGAGGTTGCCAAAAATCAGCATTTCCTCGAGTAACCTGTAGAACTGATGTATCAGATTGGCTCACGCACTACATACCAAGGCAACATTCTGTCCTGGCACGATTGATAGACATCATAGGTCGTCCAGCGAAATACTAACCCTGTCGAGTGATGCGATACGCTCATCAGCTATACGGTTCAGCTCGGCATCTTCGGCTAGTTCAACATAGTAGGCGAAAAGCTCAGGTGGCACACAGTAGAAGACTGGCTCGTTGCGATTGAGGATAGCAACTGCAGAACCATTACCCTCCTTAAGGGTGCCCATCGGATTACGTTTCAGTTCGGTAATGCTGGCTACAGTAGCGGAGAGAATCTGATTGCTCATTATCGATTCCTAATAGTCTGGCACTCAGGAAATGGAAGTGGCTATACACCTAAAGCAGTGGCCGGGATGATTCGACCTTACAGTAGCACTTTTACTGTCTCAGTTATCCCTGAACTTACCTGTCCTTCATGTACAGAACCTTAAGCGGCAAGCGAATTAATAATACCGTCTAACGTGTTGTTTTGCTTGGATTTTCTCTGCCTACTCTTTTTGCCGTTTTTGGATAAATACACCATTGCCCACTCCAACTTCTCTGTTATTTCCTGCCACGCACCATGGATGATGCTCGCCAATATCGGCATTAACCAAAGCGCGCTGTTTTTGGCAATCTTCAGCATCGATAACTCCGCGCTGCCAATCAGCGTCAGCGCCAGCCGACGTTTGACCAGCAAGGCCAGCAAACTAGCCCAGATCAAGCCTTCCGCTATCGCTTTTTGTCGTGTCGCGAACGCCTTCAACCGGTTATGTGATTTCAGCTCTTTGAACAACAGTTCGATCTGCCAACGGCAACGATACAATGCCATCACCTTCTCGGCTGGCCATCGCTCACGCGGAAGATTGGTCATCCATATACAGAACCGTTTTTCCTCTGCAAACCAACGTCTTATGAGTCGATATTTATACTTTCCCGAACTCACATCCAGATCCAGAACCTCGGCTCTGCAGCTTCTCCGATCGATATCCTTGAGCTTTTTTCCGAGTAACTTGGGCATTTCCCTGCCGTCCTGTCGGTAAGCTGCCTGTACTTTGGGATTGAGATTTTGACTCCCTCTGACCAGATAGCTTCCTTTGGCTTTGGTCACATCAGCAAAGTACTCGCGGCTGATGTAACCGGCATCCGCCAATAACAGTTTGTTATTTAACGAATTTTCGGCCGGAAGATGCTTGCGCTCCGATTCGGTATCCGCCGTGATACTCATCGATATCGGCGACTGGTCCAGCAAGGACATGGTCATATGACACTCTACCGCAGCGGGGCTGTGCTTATTGAATCGGCCCGGGAAATGTTCTGCCAATTGCGGATGTAACGCGAATGACGACCCGTCCTGCAGCAGTACCTGCTCAAAGCCTGCCAGTCCGTGGGCGTCCGGTAGACACTCCTTGAGGCGTAAGGCGATGGCTCGTTCAACCAGTGCGCGCATGAACAAGGGAAAACCCTGCTTGCGTAACTGGTTGTGAAAGGGTTTATACGCTATTTGGTCAGTATCATGGAGCTGCAACGCATTGAAATGGCGATGCAAACCAGCAATACCATCCACCTTGTCGCAACCAAGCCCTGAGAGCAGAGCCGGGAGTAGTCTCGCAGGCTGGATATCCCGGAGTCGCTGACAAAAACCGGTAAATTTACCGATCCGGTTGAGTTCAGAAGAGCTAAGAAGTTGCTTGAGGTACTGGGTTGCATTTATAATAGTCATGGCTTCGGGCGTGTCGGTTTTTTTTTGCGATTAAATCAGATCACAAACGAAGCCTTTTTTCTATCTATTTCAATTGGTTGTAGCTAAAGATCCTGTACATGACAGGTCACTGCAGCGGCCAAACTGTTGCCACATCTCAGTTCAGGAGGAAACGCAATGACTCAGGAAAGGATCCAGACCCGCTACCCACTCGGCGGCCCCTTCGCCACCCAGGCTGAGCTGGAGCAGGCCATCACCCAGGCCATAACGACCCACAGACAAGATTTCTTCCCTCTGCTGGAACGGCTGGTGGACGTGGGGGACACCCGGGTCAACCTCAGTCAGGAGAACCCGCTGCGGGTGCTCAGCATCGAACTCGCTGACGGCCGTGAAGGAGTGGCCCATATCAACTACGAGTCCAACTTCGCCGAGAGCTGCCTGATTATCAACGAATACGACCAGCACCAGACCAGCCTGGCCTTTCGCCTCGACGGGGATGCACTTATCTTCGACGTCGAACTGCCGATCGCGTGGAATTTCAATAACTGAAGATTCAGCGGTGTAATGCCGCCTGGTTGCTACACCCGGTCAGCCAGCTCCCCTCACCCTAACCCTCTCCCAAAGGGAGAGGGGATCAGCCCGTGCCAACCTCCAGCCGTGGTAGTCACTCCATACTCTGCTGTTATTTCAGGCGCCTGTAATCTTCCCCATATGGCTGTCATCTGAATAGCAATATCCAGCATATAGCCACCATAACCCTCACTCATGTACAGGATCTTTAGCGGCAACCAATTGAAATAGATATAAAAAAGGCTTCGTTTGTGATCTGATTTTATCGCCAAACAAAATCAACACGCGCGAAGCCTATGACTATTATCAACGCTAATTACTATCTGGAGCAACTCTTGGCTCCCGCCGCACTCGAGCGCATTGCTCGGCTCTGCAAGTTTTGTCTGCGTCAGCGTGCCATTACCCCAGCCATGCTCGTACCTGCACTGCTGCGGGCCATGGGAGGCGACCAGGTCAATGACATTGCCGGTTTACACCGCCATTTCAATGCCTTGCAACTGGTAAACACCCATCAGGTTTCTTACAAACCGTTTCACAATCAGCTGCGCAAAGAGAGCTTTGCCCTGTTTATGAAAGCCCTGGTCGAGCGGGCCATCGCCTTGCGTATCGACCATCAACTCAAAGCAGCCTCCCTCGGCGCGTTCAAGCAGGTGTTACTGCACGATGGCACCTCCTTTGCGGTGCATCGGCGCCTTGCTGCTGATTTTCCCGGCCGGTTCAAGACCATCAGTCCGGCAGCTATCGAGTGCCATATGACCATGTCACTGTCGGAGCAGAGCCCGTTGTGCATGAGTGTGTCTGCCGATACCGCAGGGGAACGGCAATTTCTGCCTGAAGCCCACACGCTGACCAACTGCCTGCTGCTGGCTGACGCAGGTTACATTGACAGGGCTTGGTTTGAGCAGGTGAACGACGCTGGCGGATTTTATCTGGTGCGCGGCACGAAAAGCCTGAACCCCAAGATAATCCAAGCCTGGCGCGGTGATGGACGGGAAGTACCCAAGCTGGCGGGACTATCTCTGAGAGAGGCCGGACGGCGACGCTGTCGGGCCGAGGTACTGGATATGGTGGTGAAGTCCGGCCAGGTCGAGTACCGGTTGATCCGGCGCTGGTTTGCTGAGGAAAAGCGGTTCTGTCTGTGGATGACGAACCTACCGCGAGCAGCATGGTCAGCAGAGCAGGTGATGAGCCTGTATCGCTGCCGTTGGCAGGTGGAGTTGTTATTTAAAGAGTGGAAATCGCACAACCGGCTCAAGGGGTTTGTGACGGGCGAGAAAGCGATTGCCGAGGGGTTGGTGTGGACGAGCCTGCTGTCGCTGGTGATGAAGAGACGGGTCGCGCAGAGTGTGATGAGTGGGGCGCTATCGATGCTGAAAGCGTCGAAGAACAGTGCGACGTGGTGGCTACCGCTATTGGAAGCAGTGGCCCATAGGGCGCTGACAGAAATAAGGGAAAGATTGGAATGGGCTGCCGATTATTTGGCCAAGAACGCCTGCCGAACCAAGCAGAGAAAGTCGATACAGAACAGGACCTTGGAAGGCGTTTTAAATGGACTCGCCGCTTAAGGTCCTGTACATGACCTGTCCTTAGGCTTGCATATTCCGGTCGAAAATGAACACCTATTCCGGCTTGCGTGTACACCGATTCCGGAGACCTCAGAGCACGTACTCTGATGTCAGATGAACCGTCCTGTTCCAACGTCTTGGATCCGCAACTGCCTTGCTACGCTTGGCTGCTGGCTTGTTCGGTGAGTCAAAAAGATGCCTCCCCTCAAAGCTCAGCTTCTGCTCGAAGAATCCCTGTCCGCATACTTCCCGGAAATGGTGTTCACAGATTCCGGAATCACTGTTCAACTTCACCGGAATACGCAAGGCTGAGCTTTGATGCCTCACACTTACGGCTATGATCCTTGCCTTCCCCATATCTTCGATCGTAGGAACAGTCCCATCAGAGAGAAAAATTGCTGACATAGGATAGTTCACGCACTCCCAACATGCCTACAAAGGAGAGCGCATACCAGCTACAATGTCTATAATGTATTGATTGTGTTATCCATGAGGCCGTGATGAATGTAGGAACTCCTTACAAACCACTTCAGAATCGTGTTGTAAAACCAGATGGTCTCTTGGGCATCTTACTTTTACCTCAAGAGCCTTTTGATGCACATTGGAAAATTCTATCTGGGTTCTCATTTGAGGTTATGACACAACTTTCTACCTTGATGAAGGTAGATGAAGTCACAATTTGCAAATTGGTCAATATTAGCTATGTGACCTATACCAAGAATAAAAAACAGGGTAAAAAAGTCTTCTCTACAGAACAAAGCGTTAGGTTGTACATGTTCATTAAGGCTCTGGATGCGGCCTTACAACTTTCTGATGGAGATAACTCAACTGCACTTCAGTGGCTAAAGTTACCTTCCAAAGCCTTAGGTGGTGAATCTCCGATACAGATGCTGAGGACTCCACCAGGAACAGAGGCTGTGATGGATCTCATAGGTCGAATTGAACATGGTGTTATTACATGAGAAGTATGTATTCGGCCCGATCCCTTTCACATCATAAAGACAAGAAAACCTGAAGGCCAAGGTATAAACCTTGGCCTTCAGGTGGAATAGATCAAATCAGGAAGCTATCTAGTGCTGTGCCACCTTCTACTGCCTTTGCAATAGCCTTTGGCATGCGCCCCTGACCAGTCCAGGTTTTCTCTACACCATCTTCGGTGTATTTGTACTTGGCAGGGCGAGGAGTGCGAGTCCGCTTAGCAGCAGTCTCCCTAATGGGTTCCTTCCCCGTATTACTCACTCTTTCCAAACCTCTGCCGCCAGTGGCAATTCGTTGAGCTCGGCACGGGCCTCTCGCCAGCTAGGGTAATGCTCTTCAAGGATTGCGATGAAACGCTCACTGTGCGTTGGCTCGATCAAATGAGCCATTTCATGCACGATGACGTACTCCAGCAAGTCCTTCGGCTTTTTTACTAATTCCGTATTGAGGCGGATGTTTCCAGCTGAGTGATTGCAGCTACCCCACTTGGTTTTCATGCGTTGCAGAAAGTAGCCTGAAACGCTCACTTTGAGCTTTCGCTCCCACTTTTTAACCAGTGGGGGCACGACCTCGTGCAGTAATAACTTGTGCCACTCATGCATCAACTCCGCACGCTTTTCTGTGCTGCTGCCTGGACGAACAATCAGCGTAATCCGTTTGTTGCTGAGGATAACGGTGGGCTTTACATTCTGGTAGTCCACCGTCATCAGGTAGCGTCGCCCCCAAACATAGTGGCTCTCTCGTTCAACAAACTGACGTGGAGTTTCCCGTGCCTGACATCCGAGCTTTCTCTGCTGATCACGAATCCAGGCCAATTTGGAGATCGCATAAGCACGTGCTACTTCCAGACGGGTGTTAAATGGGGCGGCAAGGGTCACACATCCATCAGGCGGATGGACTGTGAGATGGACATTCTTAATGTCCTTCCTGGTTACCGTTATTGAAATCTCGCCCAGTTGGATCGTCTCGTTCATCAGTACCCCGGTTGGTTCTTGATGATTTCAAAAATGGCCAGTGTCGCGACCCGATCCCGCGACATGATGGGGAACAGAGCATTCAGCACCTGCTTCTCGCGGACGTCATCCCCTTTCCAGCCAGCTGGAGCCTTCTCACGCATCGCCTGATCAAGTTCAAGTGCGAGCATCGCCTTGGCATCCTCATCTGTCGGACAAACGAACGTGGTTGTCGCAATACTCGCCAGATTGTTGAAAATGGTAATAGCCTCTAGATGACCATTGAGCACATGGGGATGGCCTACTGTATTTTTTGCCGCCATCTTCCTTACTAACGCCTCGGCCTTAATTAGAAATTCTTCGTATGCAGCAGTCTCATCTCGCTTTTGCTGGATCAGGTCATCCAAAAGCTGCGACATTTCCTCATAAAACTTGGGATCTGTTAATTGGTCACGGACAATCACTTTGCGAATGTTATTAATGATTCCTTCGGCAATCGCATTTTTAGACAGCTTGCCCTTCTGATTGAGCTTCTTTGCAATAGCATCGTGAATACCGGTCTCGATGATAAGCTCGGTCAGTGACAACGAACTAAGGTTCCCCAAATTATCAGCTGGATCTGCTTGGATATAGGTGTTGATGAGGTGCCGCATGTCCGCCTCATAAGGTTTGATGTCCAGCTCTTCACCTGAATGCTTCTTGATTGCCGTCCGGATATCGCTGTAGAACTGGATCTCCTTTTCAAGCAAGGAAATATCTGCCGACGAATACCCCGCTTCAACCAAATTCTGCGCAATTGCCGCATAGGCGCGCAGGAATACAGCCGTGGATTTGTAGAATGAAATTCGCAACGGCTCGGTGTTCAGTAATGCTTCTGGATCGTTGGCATCACCGCAGAAATAGTGGAGGTACTGCTCCATCTCGCGGGGCATGGCCACCGGCTCACACAAGTAGCTCAACGCCTCCCTGGCAGCATCGAGCTGCGCCTTGCCTTCCTTCAGCCAGTCTTTCACGGCTACGTTGCCATCATCGCCACCTTCATCGATGTCCAGCTCGTCCGAGGTGTAAACGGCGATGGAGTCCTGCACCTTCTCGAACAGCTCTTTGTAGTCAACAATGTGGCCATAGTCCTTGTCGTCGCCGTCGAGCCTGTTTGTGCGACAGATAGCCTGGAACAAGTTGTGATCGCGCAGCTCGTTGTCTAGGTAGATGTAGGTGCAGGAAGGCGCATCGAAACCGGTCAGCAGTTTACTTACCACGATTAGCAGCTTCAGATTGGCTGGCTCGTCGATGAAACGCTGCTTGGTCTTGTCCTCGTAGTCCTTGGTGGTCTGATTTTTCTGCAGGACATGCAGAGTGTAGGTGTCGAACTTGTAACGCTCGTCGCTGTCCTTGGGCTCGCGCGAAATAGCGTTGTGATTGAGCTCGTAGGACGTAATGATTCCGCAGTACTTGCCAAACGTCGTGTTCTGGAACAAACGGAAGTAGTGGCAGGCATCGTAGATGGAGGCTGCCACTAGAATGGCTGTTCCCCGGTCATTATTCAGACGCGGCTGAACACCGAAATCGTGGATGATATCGGCAATGATGCGCTGTTTACGCTCACCGGCACTCATCAGCTCTTCCATCGTCGCCCAACGTTTCCGCAGAACCGACCGCTGGAAGTTGTTCAGTCCCTTGGTCTTCTGGTCGAACCAAGCATCGATGGCTTTTTTTGACGTCAGTTGCTGCGGCACATCACGCGCTTCGTATTTCAGGTCGAGCACCACCTTGTCAGCCACCGCTTCGTCAAACTTGTAGGTATGGATGTAAGTGCCGAAAACCTCGCGGGTGGTTTGCTTGTCTTTGCGCAACAGAGGCGTGCCGGTGAAACCGATGAAGATGGCGTTCTTTAGCCATCGCTTCATCTGCTTGTTCATGTCTCCGCCTTGCGTGCGGTGACATTCATCGACGAAGACGTATACACGACCAACTACCCTCGGAGGCTCGCCCTTCAGGTCGGTCGTATCAAATTTGTGGATCAGCGCACACATCAGGCGCGGCGTGGCTGCCCCTAGCTTTTCAACCAGTTCCGCGCGAGAGGTGATGCGCGGTGATGCCGCATCCTCGCCAATCACGCCTGCATTACGCATCACACCCACGATCTGCTTGTCCAGCTCATCACGGTCGGTGATGACCAGGACCCGGGCGTGTGGGTCAAATTCCAACAGCCACTTGGCAATCAGCACCATCAGAATGCTCTTACCACTGCCTTGGGTGTGCCAAATCACACCACCTTCCTGCTGCCTCACCCGCTCCTGGGCCGCTTTCACGCCGCGGTATTGGTGGACGCGAGGCACCTTCTTTTGCCCGCCATCGAAGATGATGAAATTGCGGATCAGGTCGAGCAGGCGCACCTTGTCAAACATCTGTGCCAGTGGTTTGTCTAACAGCGCACCCTCTGCGAGTGGTTCTGATGTGGTGGCGCCTTTATCCTTGCGCTCTTTCCACTCGACGAAAAACTTCTCAGGGGTGCCCATGGTGCCGTAGCGCAAACCCTGCGAATCGCTTCCCGCTAGCACCAACTGCACCGTACTGAAAAAACCTTTGTTGAAAATCTCTTCCTGGTTGGTGATGAGCTGACGAACACCGTCGGCTACCTCCACCGAACTGCGTTTCAACTCAATGACGGCGACGGCGATGCCATTGATGTACACGACCAGATCGGGCCGCCGCTCGTAGCCACCGCGCAAAGTGACCTCTTCGGCCAGTCCAAAATCGTTGTTGCCGGGTGCTTCCCAATCGATGAGGTGTACGGTCTCATGCGCCTGCCCGGCTGCAATCTGTACCGGTACGCCATAGCGTAGCAGCTGGTAGGTTCGCAGATTGGCTTGATACAGGGTGATGCCGGTGGAGTCGGCGGCGGTCAGGAGTTTTTGCAGTGCCGCAGAAATGTGCGCATCGGAATAGCCACGCCTCTTGAGATTGCTGCGCAAAAAATCTGCCTCGATGCAGCGGTTGTTGCCGCGTTTACTCCACTCGCCCAGGTGATCGTACCCAAGGCAGTCAGGGCGATTTGTATCAGTAAACAGAGCGGCAACACGGTTCTGCGTCTTGCGCTCAGATCGGGTTTGCTCAGGCATTGGCCTCCCCCTTAGTTATTCTCTTCAATTCTTTCGGAAGGAAGGCATCAATTTCCTCATCGGAAAAAGTCATGTCTTCCAACTTCTTCAACGCTTCTTGTGCCCTGCTGTAAGCCTTGAAGTTTGTGCTGGGTGCTCCGACATAGACGGCATGCAGTTCATCCTGAAGCTCATCCCTTCTTGTTCGAATCAATCCGAGCGCCACATCTCCCACACGTATATCAGTGAGCAACGAAAGGTATTTCTCTCGAATAATCCAAAGATCTGAGCCTGCTTGGCGATGTTTCTGCGCGATCTCGCCAAGGTCGTAATTCTTGGTGTAGGCATTTAAGGCAAGCAGGCTCGCTGAGAGCAGGGTGCTAATTGCTGCCCCAATTTCCTTCGTCCCGAAGAACGTCGACACAATTCCGCCGGTCACTGCTGCAGAGATCACAATCTGCCAGAATTTAATTCGCCCTTGCCGCTCAAGCAGAATGTCTGCGCATTTCTCGTGTGTTTTGTGGGAATAGACAACTCGCCCATAACACTCGCGCAACTGGCCTTCCAGTACATTGATATGCTCAGTCGTCATTGTTCTGCTCCCCATTAATAGGAACGTGAATCCGGTTCTTGGCGACTACCACACCATCCTTCACGCAATAGCACTCTACGATGTGATCGCCGCGAAAACTGGTGGATTCCGTCCGCTGCATCAATCCATCATCTTTGATGATTTGCCCTCTGATGCAATTCCTCTTACGGGCCGCATCGCCGCGATTTAAGACCTTCCAGTAAATGTCATATGGCTCGGACACCGAAACGTCTGTAATTTCGAAGCGCAAGCTCTTTTTGGTCATCAACGGAATCCTTCTAGCCAACATATCGCTGAGGAAGAACTCACGGAATCCGTTCTGTTTGACCTCGCAATCCAGTTGCATGGATTCTCGAATATCAACGGGAAATTTGTCCTCGATAAACTCCTCGGTGTCATCCCAACTCTGTGCAAAGCTCTTAGCCATGGCCTCTTGAGCCACCGTCGCCGCTGCTGGGAATGGTCGCCCATAAACTTTCTTCCACTTATCGTTGACGTGCTTCTGGTGCTCGGCCTCAATGGCCTCCAAGCAGAGCTTGTAGGTCTTCTTGGCTTTGTTCTGAAATTTCTTTTTGACCTTGACTCGCTGGCGGCTACCCGGCGCAGCGTACTCGGTCTGCTCTGGCAGTTCAGACAGGTATTTGAAGAAGTCCCGACTCATCCAGTCGTAGTAGAGGAAACTCTTGGTGTCGAAATCCGTGGTTGAGGCCAGAAAGTTGTAGGCCAGCGTATCCAACAGCAGACCACCCATTCCGACACCGTGCTTGTTCTTCCAAGCCCGGGCCATCTTGCACAAAGGCCTTAAATTGGTATTTTTCTTCGTATCCAAATCCGCCACTGCTGTCATCTCTGCTCGCGGCTTGGTAGTTTTCCAGCTGCCACCATTTTTTGTATCAGGATACAAATAGCTTTGATCATCCTGTTCAAAAACAGGCTGAACCTCGACGTGGAAATTTGTGTAGGTAACCGTTACGACCAGGCGGTCTACCTTTACTTTTGTCGTCGGGTAGCGCTTGAGGATCGCCTCTTTCGCATCCTGCAGCAAACTCAGTTGCCCACCGGCTTTGTTGTAATGAACCCATTTGGTCTTGGGCATGATGTACAGCATGTCCAGATCGGAAATGCCATTGATGCCCGTTTTCCGACCAAACGACCCGACCTGAAGCGTATTCGCGGTTTTTGATTCCGAGTCTCGAAACTGTTTGTTCAGCGCAGCCGTCAGCTCGCCATAGCGCAGGCTGATGGTTTCCGCATTACCAATCGCTAAATTGCCGACAAAGTCGGAAAACATCTCCGCAACACTCATACCAGCCTAGTCCTTCCGGTGAGCAGCTCTTGCATCATGGCTTGCTTGATGTTGTGGGTTTTATCTCGTCTCGCTTCGAGGGCTGACAGCTCGGCGTCAATCTCAGAAAGCACGCTGGCTATAGCGCATTGTTCAATGTAGCTAGGGAACATGATTTCCAAGTTGCGAACGTCGCCGCTGTTTATTGCGGGATAATTCGAGCCAGTCAGTAAAGTATCGATCTGACGATTTACATCAGCAGCAAAAAAATGGCTGAAGACAAAGGCTGGACATGTGACGCCTTCACGGCAACGAATCACACAAAATCCTGTTGAACATACCCAGTGCCCAGTGTCACCTTTAAACAGCAAATGTGATTGCAGATTTGGCCTAACTGTTGAAACAAGCACATCGTTTGTCATCAATTTTCTTCGGGCGCGCGATGGGGCATCGATAAATATTTGTTCGGAGTGGTTTCTCAGTTGGCCGAGATCTACATCCTCTAGTGAGATGTAGTTAAAACAGAAATCGGAGGCGGTATCAGTGCCAAGATTTTCGGGGTCAGTGTCAACTACGTCGCCTAAGCGTTTAAGCTGCCACTCGTCAATAAATCCCGGCAGACGAGTTTCGCCGGTGAGCAACTGCTGCATGGCCGCCTGCTTCAAATCGCGTTTTTTGGCGATCATTTGGTCCAGGGTGACGAGCAGCGCATCCACATCGCACAGGGTTTTGGCAATAGCGCGTTGTTCAGCAACTGGAGGCTTGATGATTGGGAGATCCAACTGTTTTACGATGCCGAGATAGGCGCGCGTACCACCACCGGCCAAACTTGCAAAAAGGGACTGAAACCGCGAACTGTCGAAGTAGTGCCTGAGAAAGCGGTTATCCAGTCGATTAGCATCTCTCACTCGGTAGTAGGTCACCTGCGGTGTGAGCATGATGTAGTCGGTGTTAAGCTCACCAACTATTGCTGTACTCCCAACAGTTCCTTTGTGGGTTAGCAAAATGTCGCCTGTAACGGCGAAACCTTTTTGAAGTCTATCTGCTCGTTCTTTTGTAATGAACTTACAGCCATTTAGGTCCACCTCGCCGTTTACGAAATTGTTGGCCATTACGAACGGAATGCCATAGCCAACATAGTCGCTGCTCTTTGGGTGGATGTTACCGTGATTTCCATCAAGGGGCTTTTCGAGAATTTCCTCCTCTACAAGCTGTTTAACGGAAACGACATCCCAGTCGTCCGGAATCACTCCCACATCGCTGCGCTTGTATCCTGGCATCAATTCCATACCGCCCCCATCTTTTTCAGGTGTTCATCTACCCGGGCTGAAAGGGTTGCTAAATCTTTGGTCAGCGTCGGTAGCGGCGTGGCATAGCGTTCCGCAAGCTGGCGGATGCGACTGGTGAGGGTTTGAGAAACCCGATCCAGCTCACCTTGCACGGCAGCGGCCAAGGTCGCCAACCATTTGTCGTCCACTACAAGCGACTTGATCTCTTCCTCGGTCAGTTTGGGGTACTTGGCATCGAGTTTGACCTCAAGATCATTCTGCGCCGCTTTCAGCTTGGACTTGATATCGGTCTGCTTATCGAGCAAGGCGGAGTAGTCCTGCAACACCTTGCGCTCGTCGGTGTAGTCAGGATCTTTGCCGATCTCCTTCAGGCGGGCTTTGACAACCTTGGCGGTGATCTTCTGCTTGTCTCCTTCGCCTTCGATGACCTCTGCCAGCAGTCCTTCTTCGCCACTGTTCTCTTCCATCATCTCCTGAAGCTGCTGCTCGATATCTGCCAGCTTGGCTTCAAGCGCTTCAATGGCGTCGCGCTCGGCGATGAAGTAACGGGCTATCAGAATTGATGCGGGAATCAGATCGGATTTGAACCGGCGCCTGCCTTTCTTGTAGTCATGAGCTTCGGGCCACGCCAGCTTGCCGTCTTTGTTCCTGACTTGAAGGATCTCGCGCGGCTGCGCCCCAATCTGCCAGCCTGCATCTGCGATCAGGTAGCAGTCGTCTTGCATCGTCTCGGCCCAGTAATCCATGAGATGTTGGTACACGTCATAGGCATTGACCAGAGGCGTCGGCTTGAATCGGGCAAGCAAGTCCTCGGACAGAGCTTCTATCAGTTGCTTTGGATGACCGTTTTGCGCAAAGCCCTTTAACTGCGGGGTGCTGGCCTGCTTCCAATCGGCAAAGACCTTAGTGGCAACCTGATTGAATGCAGTGAACTCGGGATGCGCAAAGATGGTGCTCTTTACTTCGGCGATGGGCAGCTTCAACTGTGCGTAACCGGTTCGCCCGGCTGACTCGAACAGGGTGTTGCGAACACCAGGGATCACCTTCCAATAGGCGTACAACGCATCCAGGTCACGCTCTGGAATCCCGCCACGCAGGTGGCCATCGATGTCCTGGATGTCTTCAGGTTCAGTGCTGTCGATGTAGCGTGGCAGGTTGAGGTTGTAGTCGTTCTTGGGGTCTGCGATCTCGGTCAGCGGCACCATACGCGAGTAGCGTGGCAGCTCTGCCAACTTGGTGTAGGCATCAACGATCTTGTGAATGTCCTGCTCACGCAGGCGGTTTTTGGCACCGTCCTTGATGAAGCCTTTGGAGGCGTCGATCATGAAGATGCCTTTACGTGCTGACGCGTTTTCTTTGTCCAGCACCAAGATGCAGGCGGGAATACCTGTGCCGTAGAACAGGTTGCCTGGCAGACCAATGATGGCTTTGAGGATGCCCGAGCGCACCAGCTTCTCACGGATGACAGCCTCGGCATTGCCCCGGAAAAGGACGCCGTGAGGGAGAATGCAGGCGCCTTTGCCGGTGCTCTTCATTGAGCGAATGATGTGCAGCAGGTAAGCGTAGTCACCTTGCTTTTTCGGCGGTTCGCCCCAAGCAAAACGCTGGTACACGTCGCTGGCAGGGGTCAGGCCGGTGCTCCAGGTCTTGTCTGAGAACGGCGGATTGGCGACAACATAGTCATAGGTACGCAGCGACTCGCCATCCTTGAATTTCGGCGAGGCGAGCGTGTTGCCCTGCAAGATGTTGGCGGTTGGAAAGTCGTGCAGGATCATGTTCATACGGGCGAGACCTGCTGTGGTCACGTCCATTTCCTGCCCTTCCAACGTGATGTGCTTGCCAGCCTCTGCGGCCACCTTGAGCAGCAAGGAGCCAGAGCCGCAGGTGGGGTCATACGCAGTGGTCGAGGCCACTGCATTGGCAGGGGAGATGCCCACGACCTTGGCCATGATGCGACTGACTTCGGATGGCGTATAGAACTGGCCTTTGCTCTTGCCGCTCTGCGAGGCAAAGTGCCGCATCAGGTATTCGTAGGCATCGCCCAGAATGTCGTCGTTCTCGGCTCGGTTCTTCGAGAAATCCAACTCGGGCTTTTGGAAGATGCCGATCAGGTTGCTGAGGCGATCCACCATCGCCTGACCTTCACCGAGCTTGTTCGGATCGTTGAAATCAGGGAAGTCACTGCGTGCAAGGCTGGAGTTGGCATCAATCAGCGGCTGAATAATCTGCGTGTTGATTTTGTCGCCGATATCACTCTTGCCCTTGAGGGCAACCATGTCCTTGAAGCTAGCTCTGGGCGGAATGGTGACTGGCGGGGCAAAGTCATCAGAGTCACCGTACTTGTCCGATACGTACTTAATGAAAAGCATGAAGAGGACATAGTCCTTGTACTGACTAGCATCCATACCGCCGCGCAGTTCATCGCAAGATGCCCAAAGCGATGAGTAGAGGTCCGATTTCTTGATTGCCATTTGTGATCCTATTTCCGTGTTGTGCTGGTCGCCGGGGCACAGTAGCCGGGGGCGATCTTTGCGTTTTCGACGCCATACAAGGCCAGCGGATCGCTGAGCCAAAGGCGATACTGTTCTTCTGTTAGGTTGTGATTTGGTGATGCATCCACGCTCCAGCGCAGTAGCATGTAGCCCGCCACCGCTGCACGAACGCGCATCCGGATCGAGCCATCGGTCATCCCATAGTCCATCTTGATGATCTCGGGGCGGGCGAGACGCGGATGTGGCACCAAGTCCAGCTCCACGATCCGAGTCCATTGGATGTCGTTATCCGGGCGCTCGTTGGTCTTGGGTTCCTCATCGACCAACGTCGGCGCTTCGATGCGGGTGACAACGAAGTCACGGAACTCGCCGCTCTTACGGTCGAAAGCCCGGACGTGCCAGCGTAGTCCGGTGTCAACCAGCGCAAAGGGAACAATGACCCGCTCGGACTCTCCGCTGCTCATCGAGTGGTAACGGACGGCTATGGGCCGCTTGGCATGGATGGCACGGCAAATCGTGGCTAACACATCCATCTTGGGGATGCTCAGAGCTGCGGGGGATTCGCATGAAAGCAGCGCCTGCATTGGGCCGTTCACACCATCGCCAAAGCCGAGAGCCAGCGCCGACAGAACGCGCAGAGATGCGTGCTCGAACAACGGGGAGAACGCCTGCCCGATGCGATAGATCTTGTTGCTACCATCGAAGGTGATGTTATGTGGTGCGATTTCCCGGTACAAAGCCAAATCGCGTGTCGCCCCTGCTGGAGCCACACCGAAGCGCTCAATCAGATCTGGGCGACCGATCTCACCGAAGAAGTAGAGCCGAAAATCGATGTAGGCCAGCCGCTCGCGCTGGACCAAACTCAAGTCCTCAAGCCGCTTAGAAGGAGAACGAGGCATGAATCATCGCTATAGGGGAAAATAAAAAATGAATACGGTAATCCATAAAGTGCCATGGTTGTAATCAAATTGATGACAATCATGCATTAATACATATGTAACAGCAAGAAATGATGTCTCAAACGTAGACAGTCATCGTATTGGCTGATGTTTCTATACCGTTAGATTGATGCCATCCAACTATGAAACCTTGCTGCCCAATGCTCTATCGACCCCTCAGGCAACTTGCCCTTATCCACCGATTTGGTCTGCGGATGAGGGATGCCAGAATAGCCATCCTTACCACACAGCTCCTTCAGCCGCTTGCTTGGCCAATGCAGTGATTTCTGGGTTAGCTCTTCTTCCAATAATCTAAGCTGCTCCTGCCACCCCTGCTGAGATGTCAGCCTCAATAATTGGGTTGATAGGGAGCAGATCCCATCTGAGGTATCCACTTCAAGGATATGAAAAATCCGGTTCTGCGACTCTACTTCGACAACAGCTAGGCATCTCGGATTACCATCCAGAAGCAGATGCCGATTGCATCGATAGAGTTTTGGTAATTTGCGCAGTTGCTTGGATCTAATCACGCAACCATGAGTTGTGACCAACTGATCCAGCATTGTCCCAAAACAATCAAACTTGTTGGCGTAGAGGTGAAGATCATCAGTTTCATCCGATTCGGCAGTCCACTCTGCGCAGGGCAGCACACCGCCAACAACTGACTCCTCTGTACTGACATCGGCTGAAGCCAGAGATCCTAACTCTTCATCAGCCTTGCCCTTTCGCCCTCCTGCTTTTTCTCGGCAACCTTGCGTGTATTGAAGGCTTTGGAAAACTCAAAGACTACGGCTGGCGCCCGTAATAACACTGGTGAGGTATCCGCGTTGGCTTCCACACCATCATGCACCGAGTGAATATGAGGTCGTTCACCTACCAAGCGCACCGAGCCTTCCCCCTCCCCACGTACATACTCCCGCAGCTTGGGATGGAAAAACTGGACCTCATCTGGGACAGCAGCCTTGATATTTTTCAGACTGGTAATCTCGTAAACCAGCATACTTCTGGTTTGTTTATCAAACCGGCCCCTGACCTCAAAAGAGACGGATGGCAGAGGCGGGGGAGTAAACTCGAACTCCCATTGCCGATATCCGGAGAGTCATGACGCAGGGGCGATAACCAGTCCTTGAGCTGGGAGAGTCCGCCAGAGTAACCGCGCTCGCGCAGTTCCCTGAGCAGCACCGTCGCCGGGATCCAGTGTGGCTTCGCAGCCTGGATCCGCGCTTGCAGATAGGGTTTGAAGGGGTCGAGCTTGGTTGGGCGGGCAGGCCGGTTGGGATAGATTGGCAGGCCCGGGTTGCGCAGATACTTGCGCACCGTATTACGGGACACCCGCAGTTGCTGGGCGATAGCCCGGATGCTCATGCCCTGACGGGCCAACACTCTGATTTCCACTGATAACTCCTGGGTCAACATGGGTGCGGCTCAAAAGCCACGATCTTGGCCCAGGTGGGTCAACTTTACTCCGGCGTTAGTGGGTCATTTTTACATCGGCGGTGACAGCGGGCTCCGGGGTGTTCCGGTATACCACCCACTTCCAGATGCGGGTTGAGTTGAAAGAGGATTTTGCCGTACCGTTGTCGCTGCAGCGTTAGCTGATGAACAAAATCGCCGAGTTCTCGATGCTGGTTGTCGATATGACCAGCAAGTTTCGGCGTTAATACTCGAACAGCTGGGGTGATGCCAGCGAACGAGGACAGCTCAGCCCCCGCGCATACAGGACCATGGCCAGTCCATTTTCAGCAGAAGAATGTCTAGATAACCAGGGACACTTCACCATGCCTAATGCAACAAACCGACCAGAAGTAATTTAAAAACAAGGAGTAATCATCATGTTAAGTCTTATGCTGGTTCAAATTAGAGAAGCATTGGCCCAAGTGCCCTACATCGCCAAGATCAATAATCAAGATGATTATGAGCGAGCTATTGCTTTGATGGACTCGCTGGTTGATGACTACGAAAACAATACGCAATTGGTTGAATTACTTGCAAACAGCATTGAACGCTGGGAAAACGTGGCTGATGAGTTCACCGGTTTCAACACAGCGGTGGCTGACATGGAGCCTAGTATTGCTATCTTGAAGACATTGATGAGTCAGCATCGACTGCAGATGACTGACCTGCCTGAACTGGGTTCCAAGTCCAACGTTAGCAAATTGCTCAATGCCGCCAAGGGCAGGAAATTGACCCGACAACATATCGAGTTGCTAAGCAAGCGCTTTGGAGTTTCACCGGCACTATTCTTTTGATTGCCATGGAGTTGTTAATAAAACTTACGTGCTTGAAGCCTTACAAGGGGCTGTAGCCATAAGGCTACGACGCATAGTTCCTTTTAACGAAATTAGTCCGCTGTATTTTGTGTATCTATTTGCGATATAACAGGTTATTTAACCACGACTGCATGAAGACGTGCACTGCACCGGCGAACCCTATAGGAAAATTCAAGGAGGGTGGGAAAGGTATATTTACTACGCCTGAGAACACGCTCATAAAATATTTTAGAGGCATTCATATTGATACCTAAGGAAATACACATTATAAAAATAGCATAAGCAAGGCACCGGTTTGAGGCCGGTACCAGAGAATTACCATAACTGTATATAGAATAGGAAACTTTATTTTTTCCACACGTCCGAAATACCTTCACGGATCGCAGCTGTTACAAATTTGGCAGATAGTAAGCAACCTATTCGATGGAATGAATCACCTTTGTTCACTCCCCCATCATCCACAACAGCTTTAGCGGCAAAAAATGCAGTACGGTTCCTCGCATGTCTTGCCGCCTCATACACAGAATAAATCTCCATATCAAAGCCAGCTAGCTTTCGTTGCCCAACGACTAATGTAGAGGTTTTTCCTTCCTGTGCAATCACGGCGCTTCCACTACTGGTGACTGCATCAGGTACGATCTTGAAGCTTATTCGCTCCTTACCACTAGGCACTTCAGATGTGGCAGGATCTAGATGGGATTGAAGACTTTTCATCGTAGAACTAGAGGCAATCTCAACTAGTTTATTGTGCACATCTACATCTAGTTGCACATCATAGTGCTCCGATTTAAAACCCGTAGAACTCCATTTTCCCGCATCATGCTGATGGCAAGTCTTAGTAACTAATAAATCATAAATATCGGATTCTCCAGCAACACCGCCACAGATACCAGCCATGCAAATCAGGCGCGGTTCAAATCGCTCCAGGGCAAAGGAAGCAGCAACGGCAGCCGCAACAAGTCCCATATTGTGTGCTCGAATAATGACAGCCTTATACTCACCAATCACAACTTCTCGACAAACTAATCCTGATATGGTTTGTACTTGACCCCAAGTATCTGTCAGCCCCTCAAACGCTAATGTCTCTTTTTCAAGAGCACATAAAATAACAACATCGAATTTTTTATTCGGCTGAGCCGCCATTAACTTAATTTTAAGGGCCTCTCGCCACTTACCATGGTCATTATAAGCAATCACATTAATGTCAACCAAGTTCAAATCATGAACAAAATCTCCTTCTTTGAGATTGTGCTGAGTCAACACAATTGCAGGAGTTTTAAATGATTTACTACAATAGTCACGCGTCGTTTCAACCAGTGATTCAGAATGATCCTCTACTTTACTATCTCGTGCAGAACGGGGAACCAAAAGATCCAGAAGAATCAGATCGAACCTTTCATTAGAAATTGCCCTAGAATAATCCAACCAGTTTTTAACACGCATAATGTTAGCATCAGATACAATTTCAACTACATATTCACTAACAATATTAAATTTAGCATCATCATCTTCAAGAAATAAAATTTTCATAATGTCCTCAAGATTAATCCAATACTATCTTTCCATTGGCTATCATTTTCCAAATATCTAACACAGCCTGCCACCTCAATATCAAATTTATCCAATATTTCCTGTTTGGCTAAGTCAACAGGAATTGGAAGGGTTTCAATATCAATATCAGGGTACTGTGTTAGAATAATACATCGCGTATTTTTTTGAGTGTAATCAATCTCAAACAATACATCAAGACCACCTGATGACAAAGGAAATGGAGAACCAGCACCAGCCTCAGGCTCATGGCTATGTATTGACATATCTATTATTGCCAAGTGAAATTCATGCAATGCTAACAACGCTGTTGCAGATGCTAATGCATGACATTTGTGAATCTCAATTCTACTATCAAAAATACCAACAAGATAAGAGCAAATACCCTCCATCTTAAATTGATCATCTTCCACGATAAGACATTTTATCTTTTCAATATTCAAGAACATAGCTAAGCCTCACTCGAACCTCATTATCGACCACTTCATATTGGTCAAGCTCGAAATCTTTCCGATTACTGGCTAAGAGCAAGAGCTTTGATATCCCACTCTTTTTATCGTATAGATTAGCATCTTGGAAACTAGCTCGTTTATGCATTTCTATCTGTTCTGAAACGAAAGATGAATCATCTGTCGATTTAATTGAGGAACGAATATCAATAATTAAGCGCTTTTCTTTTTCATATATAATTTCAAAATTTCTCTTTACTGGACAACTACGATCTGCGTATTTAGCTGCATTACCGACTACGATAGCAAGTGCATCATAAATAAGATGATAGAAGTTACCAACAAGCTCAATGTCCTCCTTACTAGTATCAGCATCTTGAGGGTCAAAGTCGGGAATTGTATCCTTAATTTCAGCAACTGTTGCAGCAAAGAGCAACGCAACTGATGCCTTAGGCGCCACTATGGATGGTCGCTTAAACCATCCAAGCATAGTAGATAATTTTCTGTCGATTGATAGTGCTAGCTCTCTCCTAAACATATCTGCAAGCCTATGGTCAACCATAGATGCAATCGGCATCAACTCATCCTCGATAAACTTTTCATTTTTTAATGAAGTCTGCTGTGCTTTCAAAAAACGAATTACAGCAACTAAGTCTACCTCCGCCAATCGCCAGCAATAATCAATGATTACTGGGCAAATATCAGCTGTTGAAGTTGTTTCAGAAAAATTTTTACTAATATTAGTTACGGCCGCCGATAGCACTTCTTGCTTATAAGGAGTATAAGTTTCTGGTGTCAGTAATCCTAGCGGTTTAGACTTTGAAAAGACATGAAGTCGCTCTGCAATAATTTCCTCAACTGCATTGTTATAATTTTCCTTCCATATACTCCATTTGGCTATGAATTGAGAATTAGCAAATAATGATTTGAATTTTACAGATTGTTCTAAATGATTAATCACATGTGAGTACATATGTCCATGGAAAGTGCCATGACGTATACGACGGCCAATATATGATGCGATGCCAAAAACTGCATTTGAGCAAAATGCTGTGTAACTTTGAGCCATAACAATCGACAGCACAGCTTCGTCACAGGTTACAGACACACCTTTTTTTCCGGACCCAGTGGAAGTTAATGCACTATTTAACTCGATCATCATTTCATCTTCAATCCACGAGGTGAATCGCATTGGATCAACATAAATCCTATGATCATCTATTTCATTTCTAACACGGTTTATTTGGTGATCAATCCTGACCGCTCTCGCACGTTGAAGAAAATATTCATCTTTAGTAAAACTGGCCATCCATTCGTGTAATGACGCACGAATTTCTGGGATATCAGCAAGATGAGGTGCTATATTTGTAAGTCTAGCTAAAAAATCTTCAGTTGCGATATCATATATATACTCGGCAATATATGGATGAGACACTTCATACGATTTAACTAGTTCGACTAGCGAATTCCCATGATTGTTGTAAGTTATATCTTCTAGTAGTTTTCTTAAAAGAAAAATATCACGTTCATTCTTGCTTCGTTTAGCTAGCAACAATAATAGAATTAATTTTACTAGCTTATCTTTGGATAGCTTCGCAGCAGTACGTACTGACGGAATAGGAATTGTTCGTGCTAGGTCACGCGTCAATCCCATTAGAGTAAACAAGTCCTCCTTTTCGAAACCAATCTCTCCTTCAGATTCCGTCAGCCAGAAATTAAATAGAGCTGACCTAGTCACATTCCCTGATATTTCTAACTTGGCTAAAACAGGATAGTTATGGTTGGTAAACTGTGAACCACTAACAAGGTCATGTAAGGTCGGAACACCAACCCATCCTCGTAGTATTTGTTCAAGCTCATTAGGCAAATCGGCCACATATTCACGTGATGAGTCATAATAATGATCAATCAGTACTCGATACATCCTAACGGGTTCATATTCCAACCACACACTGGATTGTTTAAAAAATGTATATTCGCCTTCACTAGAAGGCGAATCATACGTACCGACCAGGGACTCGAAAAGCTTGGCGTTACCAATACTATTGGAAATCTCCATAATTGCAGGATAATCGCACATGGTGAAATAATGACTATTGAATTTTGCTAAAATTATTGCATCTATTAGTGAACATTTTAATACCTCCCCAAGATACTCTCCTAAATCTTGATTCGATGAGGCGTAAGGTTGAACAGTTAGTTTTGCTAGCGTTCTGGTATATCGGTTGATTGCCCCGCGATCAGAAATATTTAAAACCGACCTCTTGCTCATCAGTATATTCTGATCACGTGCATATGAGTGAATTAATGATGAAACAACAATCCCCTTAATACCAGCTTGTAGCACAAGCTCCTCGATGCGCTCATCGATGCCATCCTGTATTATATTTTCACGAATGAGAATAATCCGCCTTAAAAGTGCATGACTCCACCCGTCCTCCTTTAAGGATAGAAGAATCAAATTAATACAAGCATCTATATTTCTAGCGGCATAGTGCTCGTCAATCCTCCCTAAAGAAAATGAAATTCGTCTAAGTCTTTCAATATTTTTTTTAGCGCTGGTATCAATAACCGTTAATATTTCATGCAACCCGGCATTAAGATATATTTGAAATGTATCGAAAAAAGGTGGTTTTTTCGGAAATGGAACTTGCGGCTTTACCGCTCTTGTTAAGACAGTACTGTTTAGTATTTCATCAAGAGCTTCCAATTGAGAATGACTAAACTTAGCGCTCAGTTTCTTTAAGCGATGCATCACACTTTCGTTATCATCACTCAATATGGACCTGATCTGATTTCTTGTTCTAAGATCAAATTTTTTAAACTTTTCATCCCTACGCATTGTTAATCCCTAAACGCTATGCCTAAGATTTATGTTCTAATTTAAGGGAACACATTTTCATAGTTTATAAACTCTTGACTACGTAAAGACTTTACCGACAATCATCCCTCATTGGAACCATAGCAATGTGATTGAATTAAAAATATGCCAAGCGCATCACTACACGATGCGTCGTCACTGTTAACTCACATAAATATGCAATGTTATAACAAATCAGTATTATCTGATCAGTTTCATGTAGTTTGATGATGGTTCTAAGCTAAAAATCTAGCTTCATGCACAAAGTACATGTAGCAAACAAATTAAGTTTCAATTGCAACATAATGTAACTTACTAAAAATAAAAAAATTTATTATTACAAGCAAGGCATGTAGTGATCATCTGATAGATATTAGTTAAATGAAATATCTTGGTATTCTGTCACCCTCAACCGAACTGTGTATAATGGTGGCAATTGATCCTATCCCCGACCGGATGTCTTAAGTGGCTGAATTAACATCAGAACAATTAAAACCCGCTTTCTCGATTGAGCAGTTCCCCACACTTGGCGAACTCGACCCCATTCCGTTTGCCGCCCTGCAACCCAGAGCGATTTCGGGTATCAAACGGCTGGCCAGTTTTGATGGTGACTGCCCGGTCATGATCCTCAACGGTTTCCCCGGTGCAGATTACGAGAATGTCTGCCAGACCCTGATCGCCTCTTCGAATGGCAAGGATGGCGACCTGTTCGATCTCTGTTATACCGAGAATCTCAACAACCCTTTCAAGCCCATCTGGCTGCGCCTGCAACCGGGCTCGGGTTTCGAGTTCTGCGAAATGGTCGGTGAGCTGCTCAAGCTGATGAGCCACCATCTCGACGCCGAGCGGCTGGTCACCCGGATCATCCGCAAACAGAACAACGACCCCAAGATCGTGGATTTCCTCTCCGATCTGGCCGCCCATGTCGCCCAGGGCCTCGAGTTCCAGCACCCGGTGCTCATCAACCTGCTGATCCATCATGAGGATCAGCAAGCCCCTGTCGTCTACGGCCGTGACCTGAACTGGGATACCTTGTTCGGTTCCATCAACTATCAGACGGAACAAGGCTCCGTTTACGCCAACCAGCACCTTTTGGAACCTGGTCTGCTGCGGGAAGCCAACGGTGGTTACCTGATACTGCAGCTTGATGAGCTGCTGGATCAGCCTCATCTCTGGTTCAAGCTCAAGAACGCCATGCAAAAAGGCGAGCTGGACTGGAATGCCTATCAGGAAGGCAAGACGCTGACGCCGTTCTTCACCCCGGAGGCGACCCCCATCCGGTTCAAGTTGATCCTGGTCGGTGACAGGCTGGACGTGGCGGAATTCCAGATGCTGGACAGGGACATGGCGGAGCGCATCTTCCTGCGTGCCGATCTGGTCTCCGAAGTGAACATCGAGGAAGATCTCCCCGCCTTCCTGCAATATCTCGCCTGGCTGCGAGCGCGCTGGGCGCTGCTGGATTTCACCCCAGGTGCCCTCCTCGCCCTCTGTCGCCATGCCAGCCGCCTGTGTGACCACCAGGAGTGGCTATCCCTCTCCGAGGTACAGCTCGGCGCCATCATGCGCATGGCCGACAGCCTGGCCCGCGAGCTGGAAGCGATCTGCGTCACTGACGAACATATCCTGCTCGCCCTGGAAGAACAGGATTACCGCCTCAACTATCTGGTGGAGCAATCGGATCAGGGTGTCATCGACGGCCAGATCCTGCTGCAGACCGACGGTGAAGAGGTTGGCCAGATCAACGGGCTTTCCGTCATCCAGGTGGCCGGCCATCCCTATGACTTCGGGGAGCCGGTACGCCTCACCGCGACCGTCCACCTCGGGGATGGCGATGTTGCTGACATCGAGCGCAAGGCGGAGCTCGCCGGGCACATTCACGCCAAGGCCATGATGATCATCCACGGCTACCTCTCCAACAAGTTCGGCGCAGAGAACCCCTCGCCGCTCTCGGCCAACCTGGTGTTCGAGCAGTCATACCACGAGATCGATGGTGACAGCGCCTCCCTGACCGGCCTGTGTGCCCTGCTCTCCGCCCTCGCCCGCCAGCCCATCTATCAGCACTTCGCCGTGACCGGTGCGGTCGACCAGTTCGGCAATGTGCAGGCCGTGGGCGGCGTGAACGAGAAGATTGAGGGCTTCTTCCGGGTGTGCAAGATCCACGGTCTCACCGGAAAGCAAGGCATTCTGCTGCCAGGCACCAACGCCCAGCAGCTCAACCTCTCTGATGAAGTGATCGCGGCAGTAGAGGCCGGCCAGTTCCACATCCACCCGGTGGATCACGTGGAAGAGGCAATCGAGCTGCTCACCGGCTGCGTTGCTGGGGAGCCTGACATGCCGGATACCCTGTTTGGCCGCATCCAGGAGAGACTGGACGAACTCAATGGCACGGCAACCAAGAGTGGCGGCCTGCTGCGCAGCCTGCTGGACCGGCTGCTTGGCCGTTAAATGAAGTGATCGGAGTTGTTTGGCGAACATCTGTAAGCTAAATTGGCCCGGCTTTGACCCATATGAAGGATAAACAGCGTGACCCTAGATAACGACACCACTGATCCCCGCCTCTCCCTGTGCGAACAAGGCAAAGAGTCCTTTACCCGTGAAGAGCTGCTTGCCTGCAGCCGTGGCGAATTATTTGGTGAAGGTAACAGCCAGCTGCCCGCCCCCAACATGCTGATGATGGATCGCATCGTCAAGATCAACGACCATGGCGGCGAGCACGGCAAGGGTGAAATCCTGGCTGAACTCGATATCACGCCGGATCTCTGGTTCTTCGACTGCCACTTCCCCGGCGATCCCGTCATGCCTGGCTGCCTGGGCCTGGATGCCATGTGGCAACTGGTCGGCTTCTTCCTGGGCTGGAAAGGGGGTCCTGGCAAGGGACGTGCGCTGGGTGTCGGTGAAGTCAAGTTCACCGGCCAGATCCTGCCGACGGCCAAGAAGGTCACCTACAAAATCACCTTCAAGCGCGTCATCAACCGCAAACTGGTCATGGGCATTGCCGATGGCGTCGTGGAAGTGGATGGTCGCCCCATCTACAGCGCCACCGATCTGAAAGTGGGCCTGTTCAAAGACACCACCGCATTCTGATCCTGCTCCTGGGTGAGCAGAGACAACGTAAAGGGGCCACGATGGCCCCTTTCCTTTTGTAATGAGTGATGAAGTATCGGTTACTTCATGAAGAGGCCTGAGCCTCGCCCTTCCATGGCATCGCGCCAACCACCAAGCCAATGGCCCCTGGCATCCAGGCACTGGTACGGACACGCTTCTTTCTGTTTGCCGACTACGCCAGCCTGATAACCACGAGCGCGAGCTCTCTCCAGACGGTCCCGTTTCTGTCTCTTCATCATCTACGACCCTCTTCATGGAACAAAAAAAGCGACCAGTTTTTCACCGGTCGCCTTCATCTTTACCCCAGGGGGGAGGCAGGGTCAAACAAAAATTCCATGCTATTCAGGGGTTGTGACACAAGATACTGAACTGCATTAATTTTTGATGACACTTATTTATCGCTGATAGCGACGCAGCCAGGCAAAGGGCAGCGCCAGCAGAGTCAACCAGAACAGGCTGCCACCACCGCCCTCGCCACCATCCTGACCGGTCTGGTTGTTGACCGGCGCATTGCTGACCACATAGCTGGCCGGGGCATTGCCCTGATAATCCGCCACGGCCGGCGTCAGTTTGACGGCGACCACGGTGGCGTTGGCGCGTTTGTTGAGGTCGCTCTCGCTGTCATAGCGATACGCCGTCGCGGCAATGGTGCCGTCGCTGCTGATGCCGCTGGCATAAGCGATGTGATAGTACTTGCCGTTCTGGGCACACTGCTTGTTGCCGGCGTCATCCTTGCCACAGATGAGATCGTTCAGATACCAGCTGTTGGCCGGGGCGGCCGCGTTCAGCAGGAAGGCTTCCTGCATGCGGTTGGTGCCATTGACCACCGGTTGGGTCTGATGGCGGGAGTCGCGCCAGCCAACCACCATGTTGTGCTCGTTGATGGCGGCCGCTTCCGAGCCTGCCCCCGAGACCGGCTTGTCTTGAAGAGGAAGGCTGGCCGCCGTACCCGGCTTGCTCAGGTTGAACAGGAACATCTCCACCGGGCGGTTCTGACCCTTGTTGATGCGATAGCGCTGGTTGCCGATCACGTAGCCGTTGTCGTTGACGGCCACGGCCCAGCTGTGTTGCAGCTTGGCATCGTCCTTGCCAGGCTCGCCATCCGGCAGCGGGATGATCTTGGTGGTGCCCACGGTGCCGGCAGCCGTATCCAGGGTCCAGTAGCTGGCGAGGTTGCGGCCATCCAGATCACCGGTGCCCACCTCGCCGGTAGAGCTGTAGCCCACGCCGTAGAGGGTGCCGTTGTACTTGGCCACGCCCAGTGCAGAAGCGGTTTGCAGCACCTCGTCACGCTGATGGCCATAGGTGCCGGCCTGCATCAGCTTGTTGAACCCGCCCGAGCTGTTGAGCAGCCAGAAACTCGCCTGGGTATCGACCCCGGGGCAGTAGCGGAAGTCACCGTACTGGCTGTCATTGCCCGTCTCGAAACACCACTTGTAGAAATCACCGCCCACCTTGTGGCGATACTTGTCGCTGGCCGCGGTACCGGTCACCAGATACTGACCGTTGTCCAGCTTCTTGATGGAGGTGGGTACGCTCAGGCCGTGGGTGCTGGCCGCATCCTTGAGCTCGACCGGGTTGCCGTCATTGACCACGGCAAAGGCGGTGCGCAGCTTGCCATTCATCTTGTAACCGACCCGATCCTCCGGAACATCCCCGAGGGCCGTCACCAGGCCATCGACCTCGGAGCTGGTCACGTAGCCCAGGTTGCTGCGTTGATCCACCTTGTCCAGGAAGTCGCGACGCCACTGGTAGGCAAAGCCCGAGTTGTCGCTCCAGAAGGAGTTGCAGACCGAGTTGGAGAGCATGCAACCCTGCTCGAAACGGAAACGATCCACCAGGAAGTCGGCAAACCGCACGGTGGAGAAGTATTCCGCCATGTTGTTCTTGGTGTTGAGCCCGATGAGGCCGTTGGCATCGCCGCTGATCCCGCTGGCATAGCCTTTGACTTCGTCATCGACGATGGTGAAAAAGGAGCTTTGTGCCGCCTGCGCGTTGAGGCTGGCGCCGACCAGGATGGCCAGCATGGATAATTGCTTTTTCATCTACTTCCTTAGTCTTGATGTTTCAACGCTTCCAACTCCTCCCAACGGGAGAAGGCGTGTTCCAATGCGGCCTCTGCCGCATTCAATGCATCCAGTTTGGGCTGGGTCTGCTCTGCTGGCAGGGAGAAGAAACCGGGGTGGTTAATCTCGGCCTGCAGGGCATCGAGTTCCATTTCCAACTGTTCCAGCCGGGCTGGCAGATTATCCAGCTCCAGTTGCAACTTGTAAGAGAGTTTTCGTGTTTTTTTCGCAGGCTCCGCTGCCGATGCGACAGGCTCTGCCACCTTGACCGGGGCCGGCTTGGCCGTCTGTTGGGCGGCCTGCAGGGCTCGTGTGGCCATCATGTCGGCGTAGCCCCCGACATAATCGCTGATCCGTCCATCCCCTTCAAACAGCCAGCAGCCGGTCACGGTATTGTCGATGAAACGGCGATCGTGGCTGACCAGCAGCAGGGTGCCCGGATAATCGGTGAGCAGCTCTTCCAGCAATTCCAGCGTTTCGACATCCAGGTCGTTGGTTGGTTCATCCAGAATCAACAAGTTACTGGGTTTGAGGAAGAGTTTGGCCAACAGTAGACGGTTTTTCTCGCCCCCTGACAAGGCCTTGACCGGGGTGCGCGCCCGCTTGGGCTCGAACAGGAAGTCCTGCAGGTAGCCAAGGATGTGGCGGGAGCGGCCGCGAACCATCACCTCCTGCTTGCCCTCCCCCACGTTGTCCACCACCGTCTTCTCGGGATCGAGCTGCTCACGGTATTGATCGAAGTAGGCCACTTCCAGGTTGGTCCCCTGGCGCACCGAGCCACGGCTCGCCTCGAGCTGGCCCATCAGCAGCTTGATCAGGGTCGACTTGCCGCAGCCGTTGGGGCCAACCAGAGCAATCTTGTCCCCGCGCAGCACCTGCAGATCCAGTCCCTGGAACAGGGTGCGATCACCAAAGTCCAGCCCCAGCCCCTCGGTCTCGAACACCAGCTTGCCGGAGCGGCCCGCCTCGTCCAGTTGCAGCTTGGCCTTGCCCTGCAGTTCCCGGCGCTGGGTGCGCTCCATGCGCATCGCCTTGAGGGCCCGCACCCGTCCCTCGTTGCGGGTACGACGCGCCTTGATCCCCTGGCGGACCCACACCTCTTCCTGGGCCAGCTTGCGGTCGAACTCGGCGTTTTTCAGCTCCTCGACCCGCAACCACTCCTCCTTGCCTTGCAGATATTCGTCATAGTTACCGGGCCAGGAGGTGATCACGCCGCGATCGAGATCGATGATCCGGGTCGCCAGCTTGTGGATGAACTCCCGGTCGTGGGAGATGAAGACGATGGCGCCACGAAAGTCCTTGAGGAACTCTTCCAGCCAGTTGATGGCATCGATGTCCAGATGGTTGGTCGGCTCGTCCAGCAGCAACAGGTCCGGGTCACACGCCAGGGCGCGGGCCAGAGCCACCTTGCGCAGCCAGCCGCCAGACAGACTGTCGAGCGTCACATCAGGGTCGAGATCGAGCAGGGTCAGCACCTGATTGATGCGGGTTTCGTACTGCCAGCCGTTCTGATAGTCGAGCTGCTCCTGCAACTGGCTCATGGTGCGAATGTTGGCATCGGAAGGGTCGTGCGCCAGGGCGTGGGAGACATGGTGGTACTGCTTGAGCAGCTCCCCTACCCCGGCCAGCCCTTCTGCGGCGTAATCGAACACGGTGATCTCGCTCGAGGCGGGCGGATCCTGCTCGAGGCGGGTCACTTTCAAATCTTGTTGCAACACCAGACGGCCGTCGTCCAGCGGCAGTTCGCTGGCAATCACCTTCATCAGGGTGGACTTGCCCGCCCCGTTGCGACCCACCAGACAGAGGCGCTCGCCCCGCTCTATGGTGAGCTCGGCATGGTCGAGCAGCGGAAAATCACTGAACGACAGGGACGCGCCGTGCAATGTCAAAAGAGCCATGTTTGTTCCTTGTTGCTTATGAAAAAACGGGCGGCAGCGTGAATCTGCCCCCGTTTTGTCGTCAAATCCTGCTCACCCCTGTGCCAGCCAGCCTTGCAGCTCCCCCAGGGTGAAGGGCCAGCCCAGCTCCCGGCCGGCACTGTCTTGCAGCACCGGGATGCGCACCCGGTAAGCCTCGAGCCAGGCCTCCTCCTCCAGGATGTCGCAGCGGCGGGTCTGCGCGGCCATCCCGGCCTGTTCCACCAGCGTCCACGCCTGTTCGCACAGGTGACAGCCGTCGGTGTGAAACAGGGTCAGCATCAGCCTTGTGCCTCGGCGTGGGTGATGATCCAGCAGTTGTGGATATGCTGGTTGCGCTCGAAGTCCTTGGGCCGGGTCTTGTTCGTGATGTTCTGCGCCTTGAGACCGATGGCGTCAAGGCCGGCCAAGTCCATCTTGAAGTGGCGTTTGTTGTTGGAGAAGACCAGGGTGCCGTCCGCCGCGAGCAGGCGCTTGAGGTGCTGCATCAACAGCAGGTGATCCCGCTGCACGTCGAAGCTCTCGTCCATCCGCTTGGAGTTGGAGAAGGTGGGCGGATCGATGAAGATGAGGTCGTACTGCTCGTCGGCTTCCGACAACCACTTCAGGCAGTCCGCCTGCACGAACTTGTGCTCGCGGCCCACCAGCGAGTTGAGGCGCATGTTGTCCTGGGCCCAGTTGAGGTAGGTGCGCGACATGTCCACCGTGGTGGTTTCGCGGGCGCCGCCGAGCCCCGCGTGCACGGTGGCACTGCCGGTGTAGGCGAACAGGTTCAGGAAGCGCTTGCCCCGAGCCATCTGGCCCAGCATGCGGCGGGTCTGACGGTGGTCGAGGAAGAGGCCGGTGTCCAGATAGTCGTAGAGGTTGACCCAGAGGCGTGCACCGTACTCCTGCACTTCCATCCGGTGCTGCTCTTCGGAGAGCTTCTGGTACTGCTGTTTGCCTTCCTGGCGCTCGCGCACCTTCAGGATCACCTTCTCGCCGTCCATGCCGGTCACCTTGATGGCGGCCTGCACCATGTCCAGCAGACGCTGGCGGGTTTTCTGGGCGGGAATGTCCTTGGGCGCCGCGTACTCCTGTACCACCAGATAATCCTGATAGCGGTCGATGGCGGCGTTGTATTCCGGCAAGTCCGCGTCATAGAGGCGGTAGCAATCGAGGTTCTCCTTGCTCGCCCATTTCTCGAGGGTCTTCAGATTCTTGCGCAGACGGTTGGCAAAGTCCTGGGCCACCTCTTTCTGGGAAGCGACGGCATCGAGGGCGATCTGGTAGTTGCGCAGCTGGCACTCGAGGGCGCCGTTGAACAGGCGATACTGCTTGTCGGCACGCAGGCGCAGGCAGCTCAGGAGTTCGGGAGAGGCGGAGAGAATGGTGACCTTCCACCCCTGGAAGCCGCGGCGCAGGGCATCGCCAAGGGCCTGATGCACTTCCAGCAACGCCGGGAATTCACCGAGACGCTCGCCATAGGGCGGGTTGGAGATAAGCATGCCGACCTGACGGCTCTCTCCTTCCACAGCCGGCATTGGCAGCGGATTTTCCAGCTTGGTGACATCGGCCTGCTTGAAGGTAATGAGATGATCCACGCCGGCGGCCTTGGCGTTGTCACGGGCCTTCATCAGGACCCGGGTATCCGCATCGCAACCGAACAGTTTCACCTCGCAGCGCTGCATGCCGCGCTTGGCACGTACCTGGGCTTCCATCATCAGACTCTGCCACAGTTCACCATCGTGTTGCAGCCAGCGATCGAAACCGAAGCGCTCACGGCGCAGGGCCGGCGCCATGTCGGCAGCGATGAAGGCCGCTTCAATCAGCAGGGTACCGGAGCCGCACATGGGGTCCATCATGGGCTCGCCGGCCCAGCCGCTGCGGGCAATCATGGCCGCCGCCAGGTTCTCTTTGAGGGGCGCCTCGCCGGTGCCCTGGCGATAGAAGCGCTGGTGCAGCGCCGGGCCTGACAAGTCCAGCGTGATATTGGCCTTGCCTTTGCCAAGGTGCGCCATGATGCGAATGTCCGGGGACTTCTTGTCCACATCCGGGCGCACGTGACCGCGCTTGGTGAAGCGATCGACGATGGCGTCCTTGATCTTCAGGGCACCGTACTGGGTATTGCGAATGGAGGCGTTGGTACCGGTAAAGTCCACCGCGATGGTGGCGGTACCGGAGAAGTGATCTTCCCAGGGAATGGTATGGGCCCCGAGGTAGAGGTCCAGATCGTCGTTCATCTGGAACTCGGAGAGCACCAGCACGATTCGGGAGGCAAAGCGGCTCCACAGACAGGCCTTGTAGCCGATGGCCAGTTCGCCCTTGAAGTGGACGCCGGCCACGGTCTCACGGACCTGCTCTGCACCCAGATTGGTCAGCTCGACGGCCAGCAGGTTTTCCAGCCCTTTGGGGCAGGTTGCAAAAAATTCTTTCATCACGCTCACGGGGATGCCATAAAAATAGTGCCGCATTATACCTTATCGGCCCGCGCTCGGCACTCGAACCTTGGACAAAGGCGCCATATAAACGGCAAGAGGCGCGGCAAACGCTCCCCTCCCCCTTGCGGGCGACAGGATCCCGCTCTTGGCTGGCAGTTGTCTACCATCACATTCGTAAAGAATTCGAAAATCTTGCCCGGACCAGGCAGAAAATGGTCGTGACGACCAGACGAAGGAAAAAGACAAATAATGGAACAAGAGAGAGACTGAGCGCTTAAATATCAGACCAATATAGCAGGCCTATAACGGACTTATTCGTCGCCATATAACGGCCCCGTCGTCAGCCCACTTCCCGATATTGTGTCTGTGCCCGAACTCTGGCTTGCATCCGGTTATTCATCACCTTGATCACGGCAAAGCGCGGCAGCGTCTTGCTGTTGGTCAGCACCAGCTCGTCGGTCAGGTTCAGGCAAACACTCGCCTGATCGCCGGCTTCGATGACCATGAATTCCCCCCTACCGTGGGGCGTATCCATCCACACCAGGGATCCCATATCCGGAATAACATGGGCCTGCTGTTCATGAAAGAACCAGCTTTGCGGCATCAGGGGTTTATAAAAACGGCTGACGGCGATGGCATTGAGGACCAGCTGGACCTGGTGGGGCGTACTCCAGTCGAGTTCAGCGGCCTTGTCCATCAACTGGTAATAGAGGGCGGCATCATCCACGCAAAAAGGCTGGGTGGTGAAAGAACAGGGAACAAGTTGTCGACCTTTATATTCGGTGGCAAATATCATGCGATCGGACAAATCCAGCATAAGGCGATCATCCTGAGCGTCATAATGCCACTGCCAATTGTCATTGGGTTGAATACACATGGTGGTGCCCTTATCTAAGCCGTCCCTCGACTTTATTCCATGTCGAGAATTTGAGCAACGTTAAATAAGGGCAACCGGTTATTTTTTAAATATGGGTAACGATCTCTTTGACCAGACTCGGCCCTTTATAAATAAAGCCGCTGTAAATCTGGACAAGACTGGCACCCGCTGCCAGTTTTTCCCGAGCCGCCATGGCGCTGTCGATACCACCCACACCGATAATGGGCAGGGCGCCGTCGAGGGCCTTGGCCAGGTGGCGAATAACCTCGGTGCTCTTGTGCTGGAGCGGACGACCGCTAAGCCCGCCAGCCTCTGCGGCATGGGGCATGTCATATATCATCTCCCGCTCCAGAGTGGTATTGGTGGCGATGACACCGTCAATACGGTTCTTGATCAAAGAGGCGGCTACCTGATCTATTTCATCGAGTGACAGATCCGGGGCAATTTTCACGGCCAGCGGCACATACTTTTTATATTTCTCGGCCAGCTCCTGTTGGCGCTGTTTCAATGCGGCCAGCAGTTCATCCAGTGCATCGCCATATTGCAATTGACGCAGACCCGGGGTGTTTGGCGAGGAAATATTGACCGCAATATAACCGGCGTGGTCATACACCTTGTCCATGCAGAGAAGGTAATCATCCTTGCCCTGCTCGATGGGGGTGTCCTTGTTCTTGCCGATATTGATGCCGATCACCCCCTGATATTTGGCCTCTTTCACCTTGGCCACCAGGTGATCGACTCCCTTGTTGTTGAATCCCATGCGATTGATGATCCCCTCGGCCGGGATCACCCGGAAGAGACGTGGCTTGTCATTGCCGCTCTGGGGTCTGGGGGTCACGGTACCGACCTCGATGAAACCGAACCCCATGGCGCCGAAGGCATCGATGCACTCCCCGTCTTTATCCAATCCTGCGGCCAGGCCCACCGGATTGGCAAAATTAAGCCCCATGACGGTGACGGGGCGTTTTGGCAGGGTGTTGCGGAAGAAACAATCGAGCGGTGTACCGAGAAGGCGGGGCAAATATTTGATGGAGAGATCGTGAGCCTGCTCCGGATTGAGTTTGAACAGGAAATGCCTGGCGAGTGGGTACAGCATGCTTGCTCCTTAAAAAAAGCCCCGGCAACTGGCCGGGGCTTTTGGGGTTATGCCGAGGTTCGGCAATTCAACTGGAGCAGGTTCAACTCTCGCAAGGCCACCGAGAACTTGGCGAACTCGTGGGTGCTGGTAGTCTTGAAGTCGGCCAACATATGGGTCCAACGGGACAAGAGCTGCTCATGCTCCGAAATCCAGTCGGCCAGTATGGTAGCGCATTCCCCCTGCTCTTTGCACCCTTCCAGTACCACGGAAGTGAGGCTGCGTTGCTGCCAGTCCAGATCTTCGCGGAAGGAGGCCCGCGCCATCGCCTGCCAGTGGTTGCCCACCGGCTGATGGTTGATCTGCTCGAGGAACCAGTGCAGATCCAGCTTGGCACCGAGACGGTAGTAAACGTTGGCGGCGCGCAGGATGTCGGTCTTGTGCTCCGCGGCGATCTGCGCCAGATCCAGGCAGGAGAACAGGCTGCTCATGTGGGATACCTGACGGGCAATCTGCTCGGGTACCGCTTTGGCCACCAGGGCCGCGACCGCCTGCTGGTGCTCGGCCACTTCGCTCTCGTCCATCACCTCGTAGAGGTGCTCCGCCAGGGTCTCGAAGGCCGGGCGGAAGAAGGCGATGTTCTCGCCGATGCTCCAGCTGCGGTTGCGGGCACGCAGGAACCAGCGGGTGGCGCGGCGTACAATGCGGCGGCTGTAGAACATCAGCTCGAGCTGGGTGTTGGCATCCACCTGGTTGTCACACCCTTCGATGTCGCGCCACAGGGTATTGAGGCCGAACACCTCGCGGGCCATGGCGAAGCAGCAGGCCACTTCGGCCACCGAGGCACCGGTCTCGTCCTTCATCCGGCTGGCGAAGTTGAGCCCCATGTCGTTGACCAGCATGTTGGCCACCCGGGTCGCGATGATTTCGCCGCGCAGCGGATGCTGGGCAAGGGCCGCACCGAACTGCTGCTGCAGCTGGGTCGGGAAGCTGGTGACCAGCATGTTGGCCAGGAAGGGCTCGTCGGTCACTTCCGGGCAGTTGAGCTGCTCTTTGAGCACCATCTTGCCGTAGGCCACCAGCACCGCCAGCTCGGGACGGGTCAGCCCCTGCCCCGCCGCCATCCGCTCGGAGAGCTCCTCGTCGGTGGGGAGGAACTCGAGGCCGCGGTCCAGCTTGCCTTCCCGCTCCAGCCCCTGGATGAAGCGCTGCTGCTCTTTGAGCTGCTCGGCGCCACGGAACGCCGTGACCGAGATGGACTGGGACTGGCGATAGGCGTTGGTGATGACCACCTGCGCCACCGCATCCGTCATCTCGTAGAGCATCTGGTTGCGCTGCTTGAGGGTCAGATCCCCGGCGGCCACCAGCTGGTTCAGCAGGATCTTGATGTTCACCTCGTTGTCGGAGCAGTCCACGCCGCCCACGTTGTCGGTGAAGTCGGTGTTGATGCGACCACCCTGGCTCGCGTACTCCACCCGGCCGAGCTGGGTGAAGCCCAGGTTGCCACCCTCGCCCACGATGCGGGCACGCAGATCGCGACCGTTGACTCGCAGCACGTCGTTGCTGCGATCCCCGACGTCGGCGTCGCTCTCGCGGGCACTCTTCACATAAGTGCCGATGCCGCCGTTCCAGAGCAGGTCCACGTTCAGACAGAGCAGGGCCTTGATCAGCTCGTTCGGCGCCATGCTGGCCTTGTCAGTGCCGAGCAGGGTCTGCATCTCGGGGCTCAGCTTGATGGACTTGGCCGAGCGCAGGAAGATGCCGCCCCCCTTGGAGATGAGCTCACGGTTGTAGTCATCCCAGCTCGAGCCCGGCAGCTCGAACAGGCGCTTGCGCTCGACGAAGCTCCTGGCCGCATCCGGGGTCGGGTCGACGAAGATGTGCATGTGGTTGAAGGCGCCCACCAGCTGGATGTGCTCGGAGAGCAGCATGCCGTTGCCGAACACGTCGCCGGCCATGTCCCCAATACCCACGCAGGTGAAGTCGGTGGTCTGGCAGTTGATGCCAATCTCACGGAAGTGGCGCTTGACCGATTCCCAGGCGCCGCGGGCGGTGATGCCCATCTTTTTGTGGTCATAGCCCACCGAGCCGCCGGAGGCAAACGCATCGCCGAGCCAGTGGCCGTATTCGAGGCTTATCTCGTTGGCGATGTCGGAGAAGGTGGCGGTGCCCTTGTCGGCCGCCACTACCAGGTAGTAGTCATCCTCGTCGTGACGCACCACGGATTTTGGCGGGATCACCTCGCCGCCGATGATGTTGTCGGTCACATCGAGCAGGCCGCGGATGAACAGACGGTAGCAGGCCTTGCCCTCCTCCTGGATGACGGCACGGGGGGCGCCTGCCGGCATCTGCTTGCAATAGAAGCCGCCCTTGGCGCCCACCGGCACAATGACGGTGTTCTTCACCTGCTGGGCTTTCACCAGACCCAGCACTTCGGTGCGGAAGTCCTCCTTGCGATCGGACCAGCGCAGGCCGCCACGGGCCACCTTGCCCCAGCGCAGGTGTACCCCTTCCACTCGCGGGGAGTAGACGAAGATCTCGAACTTCGGCAGCGGCAGCGGCATGTCGGTGATGCTGGAGGGGGCCAGCTTGAAGGAGATGTAGGGCTTGATGTTGCCCGCCTTGTCCAGCTGGTAGTAGTTGGTGCGCAGGGTGGCGTCGATCATCTCCACATAGCGGCGAATGATGCGATCGTCATCCAGGTTGGCGACCTGATCCAGCTTGGCGGCGAGCTGCTCATGCAGCTTGGCGGATGCCTTGGCATCTTGCGATGGCACCTTGGCGTCCTGCTTGCCGGCCGGATCCAGACGCTGTTCGAACAGAGTGAACAGCAGCTCTGCGATATCCGGATAACGGGTCAGGGTCTCCTCGATATAGGACTGACTGAAGGAGACGCCGGTCTGGCGCATGTATTTGGCATAGGCCCGCAGCACGGATACCTGACGACCGGTGAGGCCGGCCCCCAGCACCAGACGGTTGAAGCCGTCATCTTCCAGGGTCTTGTTCCAGATGGCGGCGAAGGCCTGCTGGAAGCGCTGCTGGCTCTGCTCCAGATCGAACGGTTGCTCGCCCCGCAGCAGCATGGAGAAATCGAGGATCCAGAACACCTCGCCGGTGGGGGTCCGTACCTGATACGGGGTCTCGCCGATGACGCGCAGTCCCATGTTTTCCAGCATGGGCAGGACGTCGGAGAGGTGGATGGGTTCGCTTCGGTGGAACAGCTTGAGGCGTACCCGGCGATCGTTCTCCTCCTCCTGGGCGCGGTAGAACAGCATGCCAAGCGGCTCGGCCTCGCTCAATCCATCCAGGGCCATGATGTCCGCGACGGCAGAGCCCGGCAGCACATCTTCCTTGTAGGCACGGGGGAAGGCGGTGCTGAAACGGCGGCGCAGCTCGTTACCGCGGGCCTCGCCATAGTGGGAAAGCAGCACGGAATCCAGGCGGTCATCCCAGCTGCGGGCCGCTTCAATCAGGTTGTTCTGTACTTCGTTCACATCCACATCCACGTTGTTGTTGTTGACCCGCACTATGTAGTGAGTCCGTGCCAGCACGCCCTCGGTGAAGTAGACGTTGAACTCCACATCGATGCTGCTGCCAAAATATTTCTGCAAAATCTGCTGGGTCTTGACCCGCAGCGCCGTGTTGTAGCGCTCCTTGGTGACATAGACCATGCAGGAGAAGAAGCGGCCGTAGACGTCGCGGCGCACGAACAGGCGCAGCATGTCCCGCTCCTGCATCTCCAGCACGCCGAGACCGGTGGCCAGCAGCTCCTCTTCACGGGCCTGGATCAGCTCGTCGCGCGGGTAGGTTTCCAGCACGTTCAGCAGCGCCTTGTAGGCATGAGAGCCCGATTCAAAGCCGGAGGCGGCCATGATGCGCTCGAGGCGGTGGCTGATGAGGGGGATCTGGGTCGCACTGGTGTTGTAGATGGAGGAGGCATACAGGCCGATGAAGCGATCCTCTCCCACCACCTTGCCGTGCTCGTCGAAGCGCTTGATGCCGATGTAATCCACATAGGCCGGACGATGCACCCGGGACTTGCTGTTGGACTTGGTGAGGATCAGCAAGTCGGAACTGAGGGCCGCGTGACGGGCGCTGGCGGGCATGGTGCCGAGGCGCTGGCCTTCGTCCTTGATGGAGTTCTTCATCAGCCCCAGGCTGGACTCGGGCTGCGGCAGGATCTCGTGATCCCCCTCCACCGCCTTGACGTCGTAGCGACGATAACCCATCAGGGTGAAGTTGTGGGCGGCCACCCATTTGAGGAAGGCGACGCAGGAGTCCACCTCGGCCTGGCTGACCGGGTTCTTGCGTTTGGGCAGCTCCTCGATGATCTCGTTCAGGCGCGTCAGCATGGGCTGCCAGTCTCCCACCGCCAGGGCCACTTCCCGCGCCACCGAGTTGAGCTCGGCAGTCAGGGCGTCCATCTCCTCTTCACCGGTCAGGTGATCGATTTCGATGAGGAAGGCGGTTTCCACCGAGGTCTGCTCTGCGGTGTTGTCCAGATCCAGGATGGCGCCAATCTTGCCGCCTTCGCCGCGGATCAGGTGCAGCGGCTGGTGCAGCATCATGTGGGCGGTGATATTGAGACGCTTGAGGGCCATGCGGATGGAGTCCACCAGGAAGGGGGAATCCTGCAGGATGATCTCGACGATGGTATGGGGAGACTGCCATCCGTGGCGGGTCAGCTCGGGGTTGTAGACCCGGATATAGGGCTCGATGCCGGTACGGTGGTTGAGGGCATTCCACAGACTGAGGGCGGCGCCATAGAGATCGCTGTCATTGCGGTCATGCAGATCAGTGCTGGCCATGTTGCCGTAGAACTTGGCAACGAAACATTCGACCAGGGAGGCACTGTTTTTCGGCAATTTCTGGTGGATCAGACTGAGAACGTTTTCGAGCAGAACGGAGGTAGGGGCGTCTTTCAATGCCATTGCTAGTTTCCTTATCGGACGACATCACAGACACGGCGACATCCACCCAGGATGCCCACCGGTACAGAGTTGCAGCGAAGTGTAATGGCTTGGATCAAGGAAGGCGAGCAAAGGTGATAACGGGATGTTAAAAACAAGGGACAGATCACGGCTTGGGTTGTGATAAATTTTGCCAAGTTGGCAAAATTCAGAAAATCCCACTGGATGCCGCGCCATTTGCCGGATAGATAGTGACTTAAAGCAGATAATTACCCGGATTGATGTTCAAGTTTTGTTAATTTATGCGTTCCAGGGAAATGAAGCGATGATCGTCCTGGGTTTTCAGTCGAAAGTAGCCGTGAACGCCGCTCTCCGACACAAAACGCCGGATTTTCTCCAATCCCAGCTCCAGGGTCAGACCCTGCTCGGTACGTACCACCAGGCGGTTCACCTGCCCCTGGTACATCAACATGATCTCGTCGCGGCCAAGGGAGAGCCGAAAAGTGTATTGCCTCATGTCACCTCCTGGTCATCCATGAAAAACGGGCAGGAAAGCCAGGCTCCCCTGCCCGCCGTCGCGGCGCTTACTGTGCCAGCGCCTTGCTCACCTTCTCGAACAGATCCCGCGCCAGCCCGTCCAGGTTGGCCAGGCGGGTCAGCTCGGCGCGAACCAGCGCCTTGCGCCCCTCATCGAGCCGCTTGAACTGGATAAGCGGGGTGATGAGGCGGGACGCCACCTGGGGATTGACCTCGTTGAGCTCGATCAAGAGATCGGTCAGGAAGCGATAGCCGCTGCCATCGGCGGCGTGGAACTGCACCTGGTTGTTCATGGCGAAGCTGCCGATGAGCGCCCGCAGCCGGTTCGGGTTGCGGATGCTGAAGGTCGGGTGCGCCATCGCCTGCTTCACGTCATGGAGCACATCCTTGGCCGGCTTGGCCCCCACCAACCGCAGCCAGTTGTCCAGTACCAGGCCATCATGGGCCCATTTGCCTTCGAAGTCGGCCAAGAGCGCGGCGCGGCACGGCAGCAGATGGCTGTTGGCCACCTGGAGCGCCGCCAGGGTGTCGGTCATGTTGTCGGCAGCCTCGTACTGCTCGCGCACCAGGGTATCGGCCTTCGCGGCATCCAGCGCCGCCAGATAACCCAGCACCACACCCTTGAGGGCCCGCTTGGCCATGTCGGCATGGACCACCTGATAAGCCGGCAGACGCAGGCTCTCGTAGCACGCCAGCAGGCGGTCGCCGAAGGCGTGGGCCAATGCGGTCTGGATCCCGTTGCGCACCTGGTGGATGGCGTCGATGTCGGCCACCTCGAACAGCTCGGCCAGGGTCGCCTCCCCCGGCAGGGCCAGGATCTCTGCCTTGAGGGCGGGATCCAGTGCAGCCTCGTCCAGAATGGCGACAAAGGCCGCCAGCAGGGTGTGGGAGAGTTCAACCCCCTGCCCGTGCTGGACCCGGGCCACCCCGTCGATCACCGCCTTGTTGATCAGCATCTGGGCGGCGTCCCAGCGGGCAAACTCGTTGCGGGCATGACGCATCAGGAAGGCCAGGGCCTCGTCGCTGTAGTCATAGTGCAGCTTGACCGGGGCGGAGAAGTCTCGCAGCAGGGAGGGTATCGGTCTGACCGGCACTCGATCGAATTCGAACGTCTGCTGTGCTTCCAGCACGTCCAGCACATTGCCGATGGCCTTGCCCTGGTATTGCAGCGGGATGACGGCACCCTGTGCATCGTAGAGCTCGATGTCGAGGGGGATATGCAGCGGCAGCTTTTGTGGCTGATCCTGGGTCGGCGGCGTGTGCTGGCTCACGTGCAGACGATAGACACCGCTTTCGGCATCGTATTCGTCGGTCACGGTGAGCTCGGGGGTGCCGGACTGGCTGTACCAGCGGCGGAAGCGAGCGAGATCCACCCCGGAGGCATCCTCCATCGCCTGCACGAAGTCGTCGCAGGTGGCAGCAGAGCCGTCGTGACGCTCGAAGTAGAGTCGCATACCCGCCTGGAAGGCGTCCTCCCCCAGCAGGGTGTGCATCATGCGGATCACTTCAGAGCCCTTCTCGTAGACGGTCAGGGTGTAGAAGTTGTTCATCTCGATCACCACATCCGGGCGGATGGGGTGGGCCATGGGGCCGGCATCTTCGGCAAACTGCGGACCGCGCACGGTGCGCACGTTGTTGATGCGGTTGACGCCGCGCGACCCCAGATCGGAGGAGAACTCCTGATCCCGGAACACCGTCAGTCCCTCTTTGAGGCTTAACTGGAACCAGTCGCGGCAGGTGACGCGGTTGCCGGTCCAGTTGTGGAAATATTCGTGGCCGATCACCCGCTCGATGCCGTGGTAGTCCGCATCGGTGGCAGTGGCCGGGTTGGCCAGCACGAACTTGGAGTTGAAGATGTTGAGCCCCTTGTTCTCCATGGCCCCCATGTTGAAGAAGTCCACCGCCACGATCATGTAGATGTCGAGGTCATACTCGAGGCCGAAACGCTGCTCGTCCCAGCGCATGGAGTTGATGAGGCTCTCCATGGCGAAACCGGCGCGGTCCAGGTTGCCCTTGTCCACGAAGATCTCGAGCGCCACCTGGCGGCCGCTTTTGGTAATGAAGTGGTTGCGTTCCACATCGAAGTCCCCCGCCACCAAGGCGAAGAGGTAGCTCGGTTTGGGGAAGGGATCCTGCCACTGCACGAAGTGGCGACCGTCGTCCAGATCGCCGCTCGCGACCTTGTTGCCGTTGGAGAGCAGATAGGGGTACTTGGCCTTGTCGGCGGTGATGCGGGTACTGTAACGGGCCAGGATGTCCGGCCTGTCCATGTAATAGGTGATACGACGAAAGCCCTCGGCCTCGCACTGGGTGCAATAGGCATCGCCGGATTTGTAGAGCCCCTCCAGCGCCGTGTTGGCGGCGGGATCGATGTCGGTGACCACGGTCAGCACGCACTCGGCCGGCAGGTTGAACAGGGTCAGGCTGCTCTCTCCCTGCTCGTATTGCTGATAGGGCACGCCATCCACAATGACGCTGACAAGGTCAAGCCCCTCGCCGTCCAGCACCAGGGGTTCGTTGTGATCGCCGCTGCGACGCAAACGGGAAATGGCGGTGACCCGGGTCAGGGGCTCTTGCAGCTGAAAATCGAGATCCAGGCTGTCACACCAATAGAGGGGAGCCTGGTAATCCTGGCGATATTTGGCCGTCATGGCCTGAGGTTGTTCAGTCATTATTGTGTGCTTCCACGCTTTGTTATTGACGTGTCAGAGGCTGTCACAAGGCTCGGACAGGGTCAAATAGTTTGCATTCAGGCAAAAGAAAGGGCGACCCGAGTCGCCCTTGTCATTTCGTTGCCAGCATCAGCTCTTCTTGCTGAGGGTGGTCAGATCCGCCGTGATGTTGGCCGCTTCCACCTGGTATTCGTCAGGTGCCTCGAAATCGGTCGGCAGTTCATCCAGGCTCTTCACCGTCGGCTTGCCAAGACGGGTCAGCCGCTCATTGGCTCGCGCCAGCGCCTTCTCGTCCTGTTTGGCCTGTTCAGCCAGCCGCTCGGCTTCGTTCAGGGAGACCGACTTCTTGTCCTTGTCCGCCTGATACTCCTTGATGTCCTGCAGCACATAGGCAAATTCCGGATCCTTGGTGATCCGTGCCTCGTGGGCCGCTTTCAGCTTGGGCAGCAGGCTGGAGAAGTCCCCCAGTCGCTCGTAGCTGGCCGAGGCAATCTTGTCCCAGGGCAAGGCGTTGAACTCGCGGCTCTCCCCCGTCTCCCCCGGCGCTACCGCAGTCGGGAAGGCGATATCGGGTGCAACTCCCTTGTTCTGGGTGCTGCCGCCATCGATACGGTAGAACTTGGCGATGGTGTACTGCACGTGACCCAGCGGCTGCTCGTAGAAGTCATAGACCTTGGCGAGGCTGCGATGCTGCTGCACCGTCCCCTTGCCGAACGAGTTTTCGCCGAGGATCAGCGCACGACCATAGTCCTGCATGGCGGCAGCGAAGATCTCGGAGGCCGAGGCGCTGTAGCGGTCGATCATCACCGACATGGGGCCACCGTAGTAGACATTGCCGTCGTCGTCGCCATTGACGGTGATGCGACCCATGTGATCACGGATCTGCACCACGGGGCCGCTGGCAAAGAAGAGACCGCTCAGGGCGGAAGCTTCCGTCAGGGCACCGCCACCGTTGCCGCGCAGATCGACGATGAGGCCGTCGATCTTCTGCTTGTTGAGGCTGGAGATCTCCTTGATCACGTCGTCGTGCAGGTTGACGTAGAAGCTCGGGATCTCTAGCACGCCGATCTTCTTGCCCTCGGCGGTGATCACCTTGGACTTGGCGGCTCTGTCTTCCAGACGCACCTTGTCACGCACCAGCTCCACCAGCTCGGTCTTGGCGGTCGCGCCCTTGCCGCGCTGGATCTCCAGCTTCACCTTGCTGCCCTTGGGCCCCTTGATGAGCTCGACCACGTCGTCAAGACGCCAGCCAATGACATCCACGATCTTACCGTCGTCCTGCCCCACACCGGTGATCTTGTCATCGGGTTTCAGGTGATTGGACTTGGCCGCCGGGCCGCCTGGCACCAGGGAGCGGATGACGGTAAAGTCATCTTCCGCCTGCAGCACGGCCCCAATCCCTTCCAGCGAGAGGTTCATCTCGGTGTTGAACCGATCGGCGCTGCGCGGAGACAGATAGCTGGTGTGCGGTTCGATGGCGCGGGCGAAGGAGTTCATGAAGAGCTGGAACACGTCCTCGCTCTCGGTCTGGGACATCCGCTTGATGGCGTTGTTGTAACGCTTGCCAAGCAGCTCCTTGATCTCGGGCCACTCCTTGCCGCTGAGCTTGAGGCTCAGGGCATCGAACTTGACCCGCTGACGCCACAGCTCGTTGAGCTCGGCTTCATCCTTGGGCCAGGGAGCCCCTTCCCGATCGAAGACGTAATTGTCTTTCTGGGTAAAATCGAAGGGAGTGTCGAGCAGTTTGAGGGCGTATTCGAACCGCTCGTACCGCCGCTGCTGACTCAGGTTGAACATCTCGTAGGCCGGAGCCAGTCGCCCTCGCTCGAGGTCGGTGTCAAAACCGGTACGATATTTCTCAAAACGGCTGATGTCAGAGGCCAGAAACAGGTTGCGGCTGTAGTCCAGATTCTCCAGATACTTGTCAAAGATCACGGAGGAAAAGGCGTCGTCCAGCTTGAACTGTTTGTAGTGGGAGCGGGTAAACAGATTGGCAATTCGCTTGCTGGCCGTAGCATGTTGGCTCTCTTGAGCCAACACAGGCAAATCACTTTCCTTGAGCACCGGCTCGATGGCCTGTGCGAGCCCGGCAAGCGCCAGGCTACAGGCAACGAGTGAAAAACGAATCACGCCATGCTTCAACATTCGTCTCCTTAGAGAACCAGATGCTCGAACTTGACCCGCAACATCATGCCGGTCTGCAATTGAACCTGTACGTCATCCTTGGTCACTTCCTTGATGGTCGCAGGCACAGGGGACTTGCCCAGCACGACGCGCACGCCCTGCTCGACTTTCAGGGTAGCGGCATCCACTTTCACCAGCGGCGCATCGGCGACCGGTGCAGCCTTGGGAGCAGGGGCGGACTTGGGCTTGTCGGAGCGGGGAGCGTCAGCCTTGCGCGGCGCGTTGCGACGCGGCTGCTTGGGCTTGTCTTCCTTCTCCTTGGTGTTGGTGCGGCGGCTGGCAAAGACACGTTCCTTGCTCTCCTTGAGCGCCTGTTTGGCATGCTCGATGTGCTCTTCGGTGAGCAGCTCGCCCGGGTTGCCGTCCAGATCGACACGGGCCTGGCCAGCCTTGAGGCCATGCAGGTAACGCCAGCTGGAGGTGTATTGACGCAGAGCAGAGCGCAGCATGGTCTTGGAGACTCTCTCGTCATCAGCAAGACGCGCGGCCAGATCCTGGAAGATGCCAATCTTGAGTGGCTTGGCCTCTCCTTCAGCGATGAAGCAGGCCGGGAATTTCTCGACCAGGTAGGCGACGATCTCTTTACTGTTCTTCAGCTTTTCAGTGTTTTCCATGTATAACCTTGGCTTTCATATAGACGCACGGGCATGCCCGAACACAACAAAGGCCCCATTATAGAGAGCTTGGGACCTTTTGCGAACCATCTAGCAATGACTTAGAGCATGCTTTCCAAAATTTGCACCGTTTCTTCGAGGCCAATCCGGTCCTGCTCGTCAAAGCGGTTAAAGATTGGACTGTCGATGTCCAGCACCCCGATGATCTCCCCGCCACGGCGCAGCGGGATCACGATTTCCGAGTTGCTGGCACCGTCGCACGCAATGTGCCCCGCGAACTGGTGCACGTCGTCCACCAGCTGGGTCTTGCCCTCGGCAACCGCAGTGCCACAGACGCCGCGCCCGACCGGGATGCGCACACAGGCCGGCTTGCCCTGGAACGGGCCGAGCACCAGGGTCTCGCCCTGCAGCAGGTAGAAACCAACCCAGTTGATGTCAGCCAGTTCCTGATTGAGCAGGGCAGACAGGTTTGCCAGGGTGGCGATCATGTCGGGTTCGCCCTCTAGCAATGCCTGGGCCTGCTGGTTGAGCGTGCGATAAAATGCTTGTTTTTCAATCATGATTAAATGAACTTCACTCTTTGATAATCAATGCAAGGTACCGTCCTGCCTGAAAATTTCAAATCAATTTTCATTTATCCCCCCTCCTGGGGCCCGATGAGAGTCCGTTCAACGTGCCGCGCCCAACGTCAGTTGATGGCGCTGGCCATTGCTCCACTCGATGGTCAAGAGCCAGTCCATCGCCTCTGCCGTACAACTTCCCACCTGGGTCACCCCTCGCCACCCCGCATCGCTGGCTTCAAACAGCACGGGGATGAGCCCCATGAACATCTCCTTGCCCTCGAGCCAGGCCTTGACCGGCGTAATGGCCGGCACACCCCCTTGAAGGCGCAGGACAAAGTCATGTTCAGGGCGGATCGGCAAGCCATCGATGCTGACCGTCAGCGGGCGATCCCCGACGATGAGGCGGCAGGGGCTGTGGGACAGATCACAAATCTGAACATTGGAGCCCTCTGCATGGTCGCTTCCTGTGCCTGAAAACCAGGTTCGATAGGCCATCAGGGAGAGCAAAATGACCAGCACCATGGACAGGTGGACGATTTTGCGTGAAGTGAGTCTCTCTTTCATGAAAAAACAGCTCTGTAAGGTACGTAGAAAATGTAATTTTCGTGATCTGGCTCAAGGTAAAAACTGGCGGACATGAGACCCGCTGGAGCCAAATATATCACTGTTTGTACTGTTATTTTACCGGTCATTTCAGTATCATTCTCAATGGATTTTCATTTAACCACCTTTTGCTTTTCCTTTTATTAACAGATGTTAACGAGGGGATTTTGCAAAACCGGGGTGAAAATGGCCCAGGACACCGGGCAACACTAACAACAGCATCGGAAGCGGAATACAACGATGAGCCATACAACAAACCACCCTGAGTACAACTACACCGTTGTGCGCCAGTTCACCGTCATGACGATTGTCTGGGGTATCGTCGGCATGTCGGTGGGTGTATTGATTGCAGCCCAGTTGATCTGGCCTGCCCTCAACTTCGACACCCCCTGGCTGACGTACAGCCGTCTGCGTCCCCTGCATACCAATGCGGTCATCTTCGCATTTGGTTGCAGCGCCCTGATGGCCACCTCCTTCTACGTGGTGCAACGCACCTGTCAGGTCCGGCTGTTTGGTGGTCCCCTCGCCTCCTTCGTGTTCTGGGGCTGGCAGGCGATCATTCTGTCTGCAGCCATCTCGCTGCCGCTGGGGTACACCACCTCCAAAGAGTACGCCGAGCTGGAGTGGCCCATCGACATCGCCATCGCCGTGGTCTGGGTGAGCTATGCCATCGTCTTCTTCGGCACCTTGGTCAAGCGCACCACCTCCCACATCTATGTGGCGAACTGGTTCTTCGGTGCCTTCATCATCACGGTGGCCGTACTGCACATCGTCAACAACATGGAAGTGCCGCTCTCCGGCATGAAGTCCTACTCCATGTACTCCGGTGCCATGGATGCCATGGTGCAGTGGTGGTATGGCCACAACGCAGTGGGCTTCCTGCTGACAGCGGGCTTCCTTGGCATGATGTACTATTTCGTGCCCAAGCAGGCGGGTCGCCCCGTCTACTCCTACCGCCTCTCCATCGTGCACTTCTGGGCGCTGATCTCCCTCTATATCTGGGCCGGTCCGCACCACCTGCACTATACCGCCCTGCCTGACTGGGCCCAGTCGCTGGGCATGGTGATGTCCCTCATCCTGTTCGTGCCCTCCTGGGGCGGCATGATCAACGGCATCATGACCCTCTCGGGTGCCTGGCACAAGCTGCGTTATGACCCCATCCTGCGCTTCCTGATCGTCTCCCTGTCGTTCTACGGCATGTCGACCTTCGAAGGCCCCATGATGGCGATCAAGACCGTCAACGCCCTCTCCCACTACACCGACTGGACTATCGGTCACGTTCACTCCGGTGCCCTGGGCTGGGTTGCCATGGTGTCCATCGGTGCCGTCTACCACCTGATCCCGAACCTGTTCGGGCAGGGGCGCATGTACAGCATCAAGCTCATCAACGTCCACTTCTGGCTGGCCACCGTGGGCACCGTGCTCTATATCGTCGCCATGTGGATTTCCGGTGTGATGCAGGGTCTGATGTGGCGTGCGGTCAACGACGACGGCACCCTGACCTACAGCTTCGTGGAGGCGCTGCAAGCTTCCTATCCCTTCTACTTCGTGCGCTTCCTGGGTGGCTGCTTCTTCGTCACCGGCATGCTGCTGATGGCCTACAACGCCTATCGCACCGTCACTGCGCCCAAGGGTTCTCTGGAACCCGTCGCACAGCCAGCCTGATTTGAAGGGGTTTAAAGCATGAGCAACAACAACCGTCACGAGATTTTTGAAAAAAGCGTCCCCATGCTGGTCATTGGCATCATCTTCGCCATCAGCCTGGGGGGCCTGGTGGAAATCACCCCCCTGTTCTTCCAGAAGCAGACCAACGAGCCGGTGGAGGGCCTCAAGCCCTACACCGCCCTGCAGATGGAAGGACGCGACATCTACATCCGCGAAGGCTGCACCGTCTGCCACAGCCAGATGATCCGCCCGTTCCGCGCCGAGACCGAACGCTACGGCCACTACTCGGTTGCCGGCGAGAGCGTGTGGGAGCACCCCTTCCTATGGGGCTCCAAGCGTACCGGCCCGGATCTGGCCCGGGTCGGCGGCCGCTACTCCGATGACTGGCATCGCGCCCACCTCATCAACCCGCGCGACGTAGTGCCCGAGTCCAACATGCCGGCCTTCCCCTGGCTCGAGACCAATGTGCTGAGCGGCGAGCTGACCGGCAAGAAGCTGGCTCTGTTCCGGGATCACTTCGGCGTGCCCTATACCGATGCCGACATCGCCGGTGCCGGTGAGGCCGTCAAGGGCAAGACCGAGCTGGATGCGCTGATCGCCTATCTGCAATCACTGGGCCATGCCCTGAAATAAGGAGTCGGGATATGGATTACGGCACATTTCGCGGCCTGTACACCCTGCTGCTGATGGTCATCATGATTGGCATCATCGTCTGGGCCTACAGCAAGCGCCGCAAGGCTTCTTTCGACGAGGCCGCCAACCTGGTTTTTGCCGATGACGAGCAACCCCGTGCTGATAACAAGAACGCAGGAGCGAAGCAATAATGAGCACTCTGTTTAGCATTTTTGTGACCGTCATAAGCCTTGGCACCATTCTCGGCTGCTTCCTGCTGCTGGCCTGGTGCATGAAGGACAAGATGGGGGCCGAAGAGGGCAAACCCATGGGTCACACCTTCGACGGCATCGAGGAGATCAACAATCCCCTGCCGAAGTGGTGGTCCTATATGTTCCTCTTCTTCATCGTCACCGGGCTCATCTACCTGCTCGCCTTCCCGGGCCTTGGCAACTTCAAGGGTCTGCTGGGCTGGCAGAGCTCCAACCAGGATGTACGTTCCCTGGCCGAGTCCAAGGCAGCGGCGGCTTCCGCCAAGGCCGAAGGACGCGCGGTGGAATACGATCGGGAACTTGCCAAGGCCGACGAGATCTACGGCGCCAAGTTCCGCGAGCTGACCTATCAGGCTGACGGCAAGAGCTACAAGGAGATCACCGAGATCGCCAAGGATCCGGAAGCCCTGAAGGTGGGTCAGCGCCTGTTCCTGCAAAACTGTTCCCAGTGTCATGGCTCCGATGCCCGCGGTGGCCGCGGTTTCCCGAACCTGACCGACAGCGAATGGCAGTGGGGCGGCGCACCCGACCAGATCAAGACCACCATCATGGGCGGTCGTCAGGGTATCATGGCCGCTTGGGGCGAGATCCTGGGTCAGGACGGGGTGAAGGAGGTGGCCTCCTATGTGCTGAGCCTCTCCGGTCGCAAGGTTGATCTGGTGGAAGCCAAGAAAGGGGAAGCACGCTTTGCCATGTGCGCCGCCTGCCACGGCCCGGATGCCAAGGGCGGCATCGCCTTCGGCGCCCCCGACTTGACCAACAACATCTGGCTCTATGGCGGCTCCCGTCAGGTGGTCGAACAGACCATCACCCACGGTCGTCACGGCGTGATGCCGGCCTGGAAGGACATTCTGGGGGAAGACAAGGTACATCTGCTCGCCTCCTACGTTTACAGCTTGTCCCACAACGATCGGCAAAATCAGCAGTAACATGTGATAAGCACGTGATTAATCAGCAAAAAGCCTCGACTCTTCGAGGCTTTTTGTTATCTTGTGTTGGCTGAATTACCGCCATTTCGTTAACCATTTGTTTCGGTAGCATCATGACCCAACCCTGGTATCGCCAATTCTGGCCCTGGTTCATCATCGCCCTCCCCTGCGCCGCCGTGGTAGGCAGCATCGCCACCGCCATCATTGCCAGCAAGGATGGGGTCAACCTGGTAGCGGAGGACTACTACAAGCAGGGCAAGGAGATTAATCAGGATCTCAGCAAGTTCGATCGCGCCGAGGCGCTCGGCATCCGTATCGCCCTCAATGTCAGCGACAAGGAGCTGACGTTAAATCCACTGTCCGGGGATTTCCCCCTCGGGCAGGCACTGCACCTCTCCCTGTTTCATCCCACGTTGGCGGGCCTGGACAGCGAACATCTGCTGACGGCCGATGGCAAGGGAGTCTATCGCCTGATGCTGGACAAGCCCCTCACCGGCAAGTGGCACGTGCGGGTCGATGCCTTCAACCATGAATGGCGCCTCCAGGAGACGGCACAACTGCCGACTCAGGCAGCGATTGAGCTCGATCCCAAGGGACGTTGAATCACGAAGGCAGGGTGATCGGCACGCCGGTCAGCCACCCTTCTCCCCGACCCGGCCTGCTGGGCTGCATCAAAGAGGGATGATCACCATGACCGGCTGTTTTCACTGTGGTGAACCGGTTCCCACTGGCAGTAACTTTACTCTCGAGATCAAAGGCATCGTTCAGCCGATGTGTTGCCCTGGCTGTCAGGCCGTGGCACAGACCATTCTCGAATGCGGCCTCGCCAGTTATTACGAACACCGCACCGCTCCCGGCATCAAGGGGGAACTGGTGCCCGAAGAGCTCGCCGCCCTCACCCACTACGATCTGGCGGAGGTGCAGCAGGAGTTCGTCACCGACACCGGTACGGGTCGCGAAACTACGCGCGAGATCCAACTGACGGTGGAAGGTTTGACCTGCGCCGCCTGTGCCTGGCTCATCGAGCGGCACCTGATGACCCTGCGCGGTCTGCGTTACATCAACGTCAATACCACCACCCATCGCGCCCGCATCAAGTGGGATCCGGCCCAGCTCTCTTTGAGCGACATTCTCAAGGGCTTTGCCAGGGTCGGCTATCGCGCCTATCCCTTCCAGACTCATCAGCAGGAAGCGCTCTACGCCAAAGAGGTGCGCAGCTACATGTTCCGCATGGCGCTGGCCGGCCTTGGCTCCATGCAGGTGATGATGTGCGCCGTAGCACTCTACATGGACCTCTTCATCAGCGTGGAAGAGGAGTTCATGATCTACTTCAAGTGGATAAGCCTTCTGCTCTCCACCCCCATCATGATCTACTCGGCCCAGCCTTTTTACGTGGGGGCATGGCGCAGCCTGAAGCAGGGGCACCTCTCCATGGATGTTTCGGTGTCGCTGGCACTGATCGGCGCCTTCGTCGCCTCCATCTGGGCCACGGTCTTCAACACGGGTGAGGTCTATTACGACTCCATCACCATGTTCGTCTTTTTCCTGCTGTTGGGCCGTCTGCTGGAACTGCGAGCGAGGCGCAAGGCGTCGGAGTCGAGCTCCAACCTGGCGCGCCTGGTACCCATCATGGCAACCCGCATCGATGATGACGGCGAACACGAGGTGGCCGCCAAGACGCTGCGAGTCGGAGACAGGGTGCGGGTACTCGCGGGGGCCACCCTGCCGGCAGACGGCATCGTCACCCTGGGCCAGGCCAGCCTCAACGAATCCATGCTGACTGGCGAACAGTTGCCTCTGCTCAAACAGGCCGGAGATCCCGTCTATGCAGGCACCATCAACACCGATGCCCCCCTGGAGATCCGGGTCAGCCATTCCATTGAAGAGTCGCGCCTGGCCCAGATCATGCGCCTGCAGGATCATGCTCTGGACGACAAGCCCGCCATCGCCCAGCTGGCGGACGTGCTGTCGCGCCACTTTATCCTGGTGCTCCTGATCATTGCGGCCGGGGTCTGGACCTTCTGGCATTTTCATGAGCCCGAGCGGGCCTTCTGGGTCACCCTGGCGGTGCTGGTGGCGACCTGCCCCTGCGCCCTCTCGCTGGCCACCCCGACCGCACTGACCTCGGCCACTGCCAACCTGACCCGCAGCGGCATCCTACTGCGCCGCGGCCACGTGCTGGACATTCTGACCCGGGCCAACCGCATCGTGATGGACAAGACGGGGACCCTGACCACGGGCAACATCAGCCTGGTGAGCACCCAGCCCCTCGGCGAGCTCGACGCAGCCCGCTGCCTCGCCCTCGCCCAGGCCCTGGAGACCTATTCCGAGCATCCCATCGCCCGTGCGTTTCGAAGCAAACCACTGGCGGACGGGGTGCCGCTCGCCGCCAGCGACGTCACCCCCGTCATCGGCCACGGCGTGCAGGGAGTAATTGAGGGCAAGCATTACCGCATCGGCAGTGCACGCTGGCTCGAACTGGCGCAAGAAGAGAATGCCGCTCAAGGGCTGACCATCTATCTGGCCGATGAACACGGACTGCTGGCCCGTTTCATCCTGGCCGACACGCTGCGCCCCGATGCCGGTGCACTGATCCAGGCCTTCAAGGAGGCAGGCCTGCAAACCACCATTCTCACCGGCGACGGTTCGGACCAGGCGGACATGCTGGCCCGCGAGCTGGGGGTCGATGAGCTGGTAAAAGGGGTCACCCCGGACGGCAAGCTGGCCTATCTCAAGGCCCGGGAAGCGGCCGGGGATATCAGCATCATGGTGGGAGATGGCATCAACGACGCCCCTGTGCTGGCCGGCGCCCACGCGTCCTTTGCCATGGCGGGGGGCACGGATCTGGCCAAGAACAGTGCCGACGCCATCCTGCTGGCCGACGATCTCTCCCGTCTGCTGGCCGCCCGGGCCCTGGCCCTGCGAACTCGCAAGATCATCAAGGAGAACTTTGCCTGGTCCATCGGCTACAACCTGCTTGTGCTGCCGCTGGCTGCAAGTGGCTGGCTCCCCCCTTATCTGGCGGCTGCTGGCATGTCCCTGAGCTCCCTCATCGTGGTCACCAACTCCATGCGGCTCAACCGGTGAGCAGCCATCTGGCATCCTCCCGGGTGGCGGCACCTCTTGCCTCGCCGGGTTATCATCCCCCTTTCACCACAGGGTCCACGCCATGAACATTATCTTCGTCCTCATCCCCATCGCCATCCTGTTCGTTGTCATTGCCGGCGCCGTCTTCTTCTGGGCCATCCGCTCCGAGCAGTTCGAGGATCTCGACAGGCAGGGCTCCAACATCCTGTTTGACGAGGAGCAGCGCCCCTTGCCCCCCTCTGAACAACAAGCAGAACAGGAAAACGGGCCCCATGACCAGCAGCCTTGACCTCATGGGCGCCCTGCTGGTCGGGCTTGCCGGTGCCGGCCACTGTATCGGCATGTGTGGCGGCGTGTCCGCAGCGCTCTCCATGGCCATACCTGCCGAGAAGCAGCATTTTTGGGGCAGGCTCGGTTATCTGCTCAACTACAACCTGGGGCGCATCCTGAGCTATGTGCTGGCGGGCGCGCTGGTGGGCGGCTTGCTCGCCACCACCACGGAGATAGGCGCTGGCAAACACGCCCTGGCAGGGCTTCGCCTCATCGCCGCCCTGCTGATGATAGCGCTCGGCCTCTACTTGGCTGGCTGGTGGCATGGCGTCTTGCTGCTCGAGCGCATCGGTGCGAAGTTCTGGCCTCTCATCAAGCCGCTGGCAGGCAGGTTTCTCCCGTTTACATCAGCCAGGCAGGCCCTCCCCTTTGGCATGATATGGGGCTGGCTCCCTTGCGGCCTCGTCTACTCCATGCTGACCTGGAGCGCTGCCGCAGGCTCCGCGAGTGGCGGGGCACTCATCATGCTCTTTTTCGGCCTCGGCACCCTGCCGACCCTGTTTGCGCTAGGGGGGCTGGCAGACCGATTGCGCTACTGGCTCACCCTGCGCAGCCTGCGCCTTGGGGGCGCCTTGCTGCTTATTGCCTACGGGATCCACACCCTCTGGATCGGGATGGCGTCCTTTTGAAACCCTATCCAAAACGGATGAGATGGTGGTAAACTTGTTTGATATAAATCAATTATTCATTTGAGCCTATGATCCCGGACAAGAAACCTGGCAGACGTATTCAGAGCGGTGGCTGTGCAATTCATTGCCAGGATTGCAGCATCAGCCAGCTCTGCATCCCCTTCACCCTGAACGATAACGAGCTCGATCAGCTCGACAGCATCATCGAGCGCAAAAAGCCGTTCCAGAAGGGTGAAGAGTTGTTCAAGGCCGGCGATGAGCTCAAGTCGCTCTATGCCATACGTTCCGGGACCATCAAGTCATACACCATCACCGAACAGGGTGACGAACAGATCACCGCCTTCCACCTCGCCGGTGATCTGGTCGGTTTCGACGCCATCCACAAGCAGGCCCACCCCTCCTTCGCCCAGGCGCTGGAAACCGCCATGGTGTGCGAAATACCGTTCGATGTGCTCGACGACCTCTCTGGCAAGATGCCCAAACTGCGCCAGCAGATCATGCGGCTGATGAGCAACGAGATCATGGGCGACCAGGAGATGATACTGCTGCTCTCCAAAAAGAACGCCGAAGAGCGCCTCGCTGCCTTCCTGCACAATCTCTCGGTTCGTTTCTCCGAGCGCGGCTTCTCCGCCAAGGAGTTCCGCCTCTCCATGACCCGTGGAGACATCGGCAACTACCTCGGTCTCACCGTCGAGACCATCAGCCGCCTGCTGGGCCGTTTCCAGAAATCCGGTCTCATCAGCGTCAAAGGCAAATACATTACTGTACTGGACAACGTTGCCTTGGGCGTCATGGCCGGAGCCACTCGTCCTCCCTGCGGTTAATCCCCGTTTATTCCCTTTTTTGCCGGATCGGATCACCCTGAAATTTGATCCGGCACACCTTCCCGTCTCCCCCCTTGGACTAAGCTGTAATAGCTAAAGAGTTGCCATCATTGGCCTTTTTACCAAGGAGGAGAACATGGTCAAGTACCGAAACATTCTGGTGGTGATCAATCCCGAGGAGGAGCGCCAGATCGCGCTCGAGCGCGCGGTCAAGGTCGCCGAGCTGGATGAGGGCGCCCAGCTGACCCTGCTCCTGACGATTTACGACTTCTCTTACGAGATGACCGCCATGCTCTCGGCAGACGAGCGGGAAGAGATGCGCCATGGTGTCATCGCCCAGCGTCGGGAGTGGCTCGACGAGATCCTCACTCCCTATCGGGCCAGAGGACTGGAATGCGAAGTGAAAGTGCTCTGGCACAACCGTCCCTTCGAGTGCGTCATTCAGGAAGTGCTGGAACAGCGTCACGATCTGGTCGTCAAGGCGACTCACAAGCACTCCTTCCTGCAAACCTTCATCTTCACCCCCACCGACTGGCACCTGCTGCGCAAATGCCCCTGTCCGGTTCTGCTGGTAAAAGAAGGGCACTGGCAACGGGGGGGCAACCTGATTGCCGCCATCAACTGCTCGAGCGATGACAAGGAGCAGAAGGTGCTCAACGAGCGGATCACCCGCGAGGGGATCGCCATCGCCGAGCTGCTTGGTGCCAGTCTCTATCTGGTCAACACCTACCCGGGCACCCCGGTCAATGTCGCCATCGAACTGCCAGAGTTCGATCCCAACGCCTACAACGATGCCATTCGCAAACACCATGAAGATCTGCTGCGGGAGCATGCCGATCAGTTCGGCATCAACCACATGTGGACCAAGGTGGCGGAAGGCTTGCCGGAGGAGGTGCTGCCGGACATGGCGGACGATCTGAATGCCACCCTGATGATCATGGGATGCGTCGGCCGTACCGGCCTCTCTGCCGCCCTGCTTGGCAACACCGCCGAGCACGTGGTGGACAGGCTCAACTGCGACATTCTCATCCTCAAACCCGACGATTACAGCAGCCCTGTGGATGACAGGCGTCATCCTGCATAAGCGTTTCTTGCCCTCCCCCGGGACATGGCTATAATAAGCCGCTTATTTTTGTCCCGGGTTTGAGGCCATGCTAGAAGAGCTTAACGCCAAAGAGAAATACAGTTTCAACAAGCTGCAGAAACGCCTGCGGCGCAACGTGGGCCAGGCCATCGCCGACTTCAACATGATTGAAGAGGGTGACAAGATCATGGTCTGCCTGTCTGGCGGCAAGGACAGCTTTGCCATGCTCGACATCCTGATGAGCCTGAAGGCCAGCGCCCCCATCCATTTCGATCTGGTGGCCGTCAACCTGGATCAGAAGCAACCCGGCTTCCCCGAGCACGTGCTGCCCGAATACCTGAGCACCCTCGGCATCGACTTCAAGATCGTGGAAGAAGATACCTACTCCATCGTCAAGGAGAAGGTACCGGAGGGCAAGACCACCTGCGCGCTCTGCTCCCGCCTGCGCCGCGGCATTCTGTATCGCACCGCCCAGGAGCTGGGTTGCACCAAGATCGCCCTTGGCCATCACCGTGACGACATCCTCGAGACTCTGTTCCTCAACATGTTCTACGGTGGCAAGCTCAAATCCATGCCCCCCAAGCTGGTGAGCGACGATGGCAAGAACGTGGTGATCCGCCCCCTGGCCTACTGCAAGGAGAAAGATCTGGTGCGCTATGCCGAGGTCAAGGCCTTCCCCATCATCCCCTGCAACCTGTGCGGCTCCCAGGAGAACCTGCAGCGCCAGGCCATCAAACAGATGATGCAGGAGTGGGATCGCCGCTTCCCGGGTCGTCTCGAAACCATGTTCACCGCCATTCAGGACGTGATCCCGAGCCACCTGCTCGATCACCAGCTGTTTGACTTCAAGAGCATCAACCGCGACTCCGGCATCATCGACGGTGGCGACAAGGCATTTGATCCGCCCGAGCTGCCCAAGGCGCCGCTGCTGGACATCGACGAGATGGACATGCTGGACGTGATTGAGGTGCGCTAAGCCCCGTCACCCACAAAAAAGGAGCGCCAGGCGCTCCTTTTTTCATTCTGGCAATCTGCGGACTCGGGTCGCTACCCCTTGTGCAGCCAGGGGGTCAGACGCAGGATCTCCCCTTGCAGTTGCAGCTTGCCCTGGGCAAACCCCTTCAGCTGCGCATTGCTGAGCAGCAGTTGCCCCTGCTGCCAGGAGACGGCCTCCTGACGGGCACCCTCCACAAGGTAGGCTGTGCCTGCGGGCGCCACCATGGAGATCCGCACCCCTTCCATCTTGGGCAGGAAATACTGGCCGACCATGCCGGCCATCTTGTCGAGCAATCGCTGCATCTGCTGCTGGCGCGAGACAAGCTCGGCCAGCGGCACCTCGGGTGTGGCGGGGGCGTCGGCCATCACCTGTACCGACAGATCGCAGGCGGCATGGGCCTCGGTGAGCCCCACCACCACGATCGCCTTGTCGAGGTTGAGATCTTCGTCATAGGGCAGACGCAGTTCGCCATCCACCGTGACCTCGGCGGGCACATCCCTGTCCGGGGTCGAGACCCGGGCCGAGGTGAGCCCGCAGCGCCGACCGTTCTGTTGACTGGCCAGATAAAAGCCCAGTCTGGCGTGGCCGAACTCCCCCTTGGCGAAGGTCTTCATCTGGCTGTAGAAGGTGCCGTAGTCGAGTTCAAGGGACGGCTCAGCCTGTCCCAGCATGGGTACCAGCAGGAGCGCCGCCATCCCGTATCGCTTGTTCATATGCCATCCTTTTGCATCACGCTCCGGGCGGGTCGACACCGGCTGACCCCCTGGTATCCCGTTATGCGTTGAAATGATCCGGGCCCTGCCCGCCGTTGCCACTGGCAACCTCGGTCACTTCGACTGCCACCCCACACAGATCCCGGTAGAGAATGCCCTTGCAGTTGAAGTAGAGCGGCGCCACCCAGATAAGTCCCAGCCCCATGGGGATGAGCGCCAGGAAGAAGAGTGCCAGCATGACCCCGTGCAGCAGCACTATGCTGGGCCATCCCCGGGCAAAGAGCTTGAGGGATACCAGAATGGCCTGAGCCGGGGAAAGACCGCGCTCCAGCACCAGAGGTACGGTAAACACCAGCCCCATGCCCACCAGGGCGGAAGGGATGAAGGCCAGCATCACCGGCACGCCCAGCAGCTCGAACAGGGGGCCAAACAGGCTGGTGATGAGGCTGCCGAGCAGACTCAGGCTGCCCAGGCGCAGGAAGTGGCGGAAGAAGTCGAATACCTGGCTCGGCCGGGCGCGCACCCCCACCGACTGCTGCAACCCCAGCATGTCGAGGGAGGAGGTCATGGGTGACATGATCACCGTGACCAGCAGGCTCAGGATCAGGGCCATATCCATACCCCCCCCTTCACGGGCGACATAGGGTGTCAGCAAGGTATTGCTCAGCAGGATCCAGATTGCCATGACCCCGGCGATGGCCAGCGCCAATCCGAAACCGGTACGACGAGTCTGTTGCCACCCCTCTTTCAACACCCCTTGCAGGTCCAGACGATATCCCTGGCTGAGGGACTGTTCGAGGGTTCCACCGATCCGCATTCTATTACTCAATTGACTGTCCAACATTCACTGACGACTGATCCAAGGTGGCACATTATAGCGGTTTGAACCGGCATGCGTAGCCGTTTTTCCTGTTATCTTCCGTTCAGAAAGCCATTGATACCAAAGGCCTTGCAGCCCTTCTTGATGAAGTTCCCCTCACCCTTGGCCCCTCTGTCCAACGGGGGTAGGATAATGGCGCGCGCTGGCGGACGAGATGTCCACTGGCTCTTCTCTCTCACACAAGGAAAACGGTCATGTCCGAACTGACGCTCTATCTTGCCCCTGGTACCTGTGCCATGGCGGTGCGCATCGCTCTGGTGGAGGCCGGTGCCCCTCACCTTGTCAAGCGCCTGGATCTGGCCGCTGGTGAACAGCGCAGCCCCGACTACCTCGCCATCAATCCCAAGGGGCGAGTCCCGGCACTGGTGACGGAGCATGGCGTGCTGACCGAAACACCGGCTCTGCTGCTCTACGTGGCCCAGCGTTTTCCTAACGCCGGGCTGGCCCCATTGGATGACCCCTTCCTCCTGGCCAGGATACAGGAGGTACACAGTTTCCTCGTCTCCACCGTCCATGTCGCCCATGCCCATGGACGCCGTCCCGGCCGCTGGGCCGACGATGAACAGGCCATGGCTGCCATGCAGGCCAAGATGCCCCAGAACATGCGCGATGGCTTTGACCAGATTGAGCGCCACTATCTGGCCGGCCCCTGGGTACTGGGGGAGCGCTTCAGCCTGGCCGACATCTACCTCTTCGTGATTGCAGGCTGGCTCGAGAGCGACGGGGTTGCCATCAGCGAGTTTCCCAAGGTGGCGGATCACTATCAGCGCATGCTGGCCCGCCCCGCAGTGCAGGCGGCGCTCGCCCTCTGATCTCCTCGCGCTGGGTACGCCTTTTTGTACGGGCAACATCCGGCGACGCCTCTCAGACGGGTGCTCTTCTGGCACCCGTTTCTTCTGAAATTGCCCTGTCACTGAGATCGTTTTCACATTTTCGTCATCACTGCCTAGACCCGTTAACGGTTAACACTTATCTTTCGCCCTAATGACGCAACCGGTTGCGTAACCGATTGCCCAACTCAATATCCATATGCGGTCCCAGGCCGCCGAGGTGCTGTATGAAACGAGGCAAGCTGCTCAATGCTCCCTTAAGCGCGCTGGTCGCGCAGATGGGCCACACCGACGAGATCACCGTCTGCGATGCGGGCCTGCCCATTCCGGCAGGCCCCGAGCGCATCGATCTGGCGCTGATGGCGGGCACCCCCAGCCTTGAAACCGTACTGACCGCCCTACTCACCGACCTGGTGGTGGAGAAGGTGATCATGGCAAGCGAGATCAAGCAGATCAGTCCCGCCGCCCATCAGGCGCTGGTGGATCAGCTGGAGGCCCACGCAGCCGCCCAGGGCAAGCCCATCACCATCGAGTACTGCCTGCACGAAGCGTTCAAGGCTCGCTCCTGCCAGAGCAAGGCTATCGTGCGCAGCGGCGAGGTGACTCCCTACGCCAACCTGATCCTCTGCGCCGGTGTGGCGTTCTGAATTCTTCAAAGAAGGCCTCTTCAAGGAAGCTGCAAATGAGCACAACCTCCCCCCTCTCACCCATTCTGGAGCTGACCGAGATCGTCAAGACCTTCCCCGGTGTGCGCGCCCTCGACGAAGCGGGTCTTCGGGTCTATCCGGGCCAGGTGATGGCCCTGCTCGGCGAAAATGGCGCTGGCAAGTCGACCCTGATGAAGGTGCTGACCGGCATCTACCAGGCCGATTCGGGCAGCATCAGCTATCGCGGCCAGCCGGTTCACTTCAAGGGCCCCCGCGACTCCCAGGATCAGGGGATCAGCATCATCCACCAGGAGCTGAACCTGCTGCCGGAATTGTCGATTGCCGCCAATATCTTCCTCGGCCGCGAACCGCGCACCCGTTTTGGCAGCATCGACCACAAGCAACTGCGCGAACGGGCCAGCACCCTGCTGGCACGACTTGGCGTCAAACACGGCCCGGATACCCGGCTAGGGGATCTCTCCATCGGCGAACAGCAGATGGTGGAGATCGCCAAGGCGCTGTCGTTCGATGCCAGCGTCATCATCATGGACGAACCCACCGATGCCCTCACCGACACCGAAACCGAGCAGCTTTTCACCGTCATTCGCGAACTGCGCGAGCAGGGCTGCGGCATCGTCTATATCTCCCATCGCTTGAAGGAGATCTTCGAAATCTGCGATCGGGTCACCGTGCTGCGGGACGGCAAGTGGATCGGCGAGCAGGCGGTGAGCGATCTCGACGAAGACAGGATCATCGAGATGATGGTGGGTCGCCGGCTGGAAGAGCAGTACCCGCGCCTGGTGCGCGAACTCGGCCCCGTCAGCCTGCAGGTGAAGGATTTGGCCGGCCCCGGCGTGCGCGGGGTGAGCTTCTCCCTGCGTCAGGGTGAAATTCTGGGCTTTAGCGGCCTGATGGGCTCCGGCCGCACCGAGCTGATGAAGCTCATCTACGGTGCCAGCCCCATCAGCGCTGGCCAGATGACGGTGGATGGCCACGCCCTGGTACCCAGAAGCCCGGCCGATGGTCTGGCCGCTGGCATCGCCTATATCTCCGAGGATCGCAAGGGCGACGGCCTGGTGCTGGAGCTGTCGGTGCGCGAAAACATGAGCCTGTGCGCCCTCGGCGAGTTCATTCGTGGCGGCAAGATTGACGGCAAGGCCGAGCGCCAGGCGGTAGGAGACTATGTGCGTCTGTTCAACATCAAGACCCCGAGTCAGGATCAGCTGATCAAGCTCCTCTCCGGCGGCAACCAGCAGAAGGTGGCCATCGCCAAGGGGCTGCTGACCCGGCCCAAGGTGCTGATCCTGGATGAGCCGACCCGCGGCGTCGATGTCGGCGCCAAGAAGGAGATCTATCAGCTCATCAACCAGTTCAAGAAGGAGGGGATGAGCATCATCCTGGTCTCCTCCGAAATGCCGGAAGTGCTCGGCATGAGTGATCGCATTATGGTGATGCACGAAGGGCGCATCAGCGCAGAATTCAACACCCGCGATGCCAATCAGGAGAAGCTGATGGCAGCGGCAGTCGGTAAACAGTGGCAAGCAGAGCAAGAGGCAGCACAATGACAACCCAAACCCTTTCCCGCCGCGGCGTCATGAGCATGGCCTGGTGGATCGAGAACAAGTCCCTGGTCGCGCTGCTGGTGCTGATCGGCGTGGTCTCTTTCCTGAGCCCCAACTTCTTCACCGCCGACAACCTGCTCAACATCCTGCGCCAGACATCGGTCAACGCCATCATGGCGGTCGGCATGACGCTGGTCATCCTCACCGCCGGCATCGATCTGTCGGTCGGCTCGGTACTGGCCCTGTGCGGCGCCCTGGCCGCCACCATGGTGGCCATGGAACTGCCCATCGGCCTGGTGATCCCCCTCACCCTGGGGGCCGGCGCCCTGCTTGGCAGCATCAGCGGCCTCATCATCGCCAAGGGCAAGGTACAGGCGTTCATCGCCACCCTGGTCACCATGACCGCCCTGCGCGGCGTCACCATGGTCTACACCGAGGGGCGCCCCATCTCCACCGGCTTCAGTGACGGCGCCGATCACTTCGCCTGGCTCGGGACCGGCTACCTGCTGGGTCTGCCGGTGCCCATCTGGCTGATGGCCATCGTCTTCCTGCTGGCCTGGTACCTGCTCAACCACACTCGCCTGGGCCGCCACATCTATGCCCTCGGCGGCAACGAATCGGCCACCCGCCTCTCTGGTATCAATGTGGATCGGGTCAAGCTCGCGGTGTATGGTCTGTGCGGCATGCTGTCGGCACTGGCCGGGCTCATCGTCACATCCCGCCTCTCCTCCGCCCAGCCCACAGCCGGCATGGGGTACGAGCTGGATGCCATCGCCGCCGTTGTGCTGGGGGGCACCAGCCTGATGGGGGGCAAGGGCCGTATCATGGGTACCCTGATCGGTGCCCTCATCATCGGCTTCCTCAACAATGCCCTCAACCTGCTCGACGTCAGCTCCTATTACCAGATGATCGCCAAGGCCAGCGTGATTTTGCTTGCTGTGATGATCGATAACAAAAGCAACCGTTAACAAGCCACGCCACACACAAGGAATGAAATGATGAAAAAGCTCAATACCCTGCTCGCTGCCGCCATCATGTCCGTGCTGGGCACCGCCCAGGCCGCGGATCACACCCTGGCGATGGTGGTCTCCACCCTCAACAACCCCTTCTTCGTCACCATGAAGGAGGGGGCCGAAGCCAAGGCCAAGGAGCTTGGCTACGAGCTGGTGGTGCTGGACTCCCAGAACGACCCGGCCAAGGAGCTCTCCAACGTGGAAGATCTCACCGTGCGCAAGGTCAACGCCATCCTGATCAACCCGACCGACTCCGAAGCCGTGGGCAACGCCATTCGCCTGGCCAACAAGGCGAACATCCCGGTGCTGACCCTGGACCGCGGCGCAGCCCAGGGTGACGTCAAGGCCCACATCGCCTCCGACAACGTGGCCGGTGGCAAGCTGGCTGGCGACTTCATCGCCGAGAAGCTGGGCAGCGGTGCCAAGGTGATCCAGCTGGAAGGGATCGCAGGTACCTCCGCCGCCCGTGATCGCGGCGAAGGCTTCGCCCTGGCGGTCACCGCCAACAAACTGCAGGTGCTGGCCTCCCAACCCGCCGACTTTGACCGCACCAAGGGTCTGAACGTCATGGAGAACCTGCTGGCCGCCCATCCGACCGTGCAGGCAGTGTTCGCCCAGAACGACGAGATGGCGCTGGGTGCCATCCGCGCCGTGCAGGCCGCTGGCAAAGAGGTGATGATCGTGGGCTTTGACGGCACCGACGATGGCAAAGCCGCCGTGGCCAAGGGTAAACTGGCCGCCACCGTGGCCCAGCAGCCTGCCCTCATCGGCGCCATCGGCGTGGAAACCGCCGACAAGGTGCTCAAGGGTCAACCGGTGGAAAAATCCATCCCGGTACCGCTGCAAATCGTCAACAAGTAAGTTGACGGGGGGAGGTTCGCCTCCCCTCTCTTTTTCCGCCAGTGCCGCCTGGTCTGGGTCCACCCAGACCAGGATGTACTCAACCAAGGGTGATAGGAATGAATCGTCTCGTAGTCCTCGGCAGCGTGAATGCGGATCATGTGCTGCGCGTCCCCCACTTTCCCCGCCCCGGTGAAACCCTGACCGGCCACAGCTATCAGGTCGTTCCCGGCGGCAAGGGCGCCAATCAGGCGGTGGCCGCCGCCCGCCTCGGCGCCCCTGTCTCCTTCATCGCCCGCATCGGTGATGATGCCATCGGCCACCAGATGAAAACCGGGTTTGCCAACGACGGCATCGATGTCAGCGCCGTCGAACTCGACCCCAGGCTCCCCACCGGCATCGCCATCATCTATGTGAGCGACGAGGGGGAGAACAGCATCGGCATCTCCGCCGAAGCCAATGGCGCCCTCACCCCGGCCGTAGTGCAAGGTCACGAGGCGATGATCGCCGCCGCCCACACCCTGCTGCTGCAACTGGAAGTGCCGCTGGAGAGCGTGCAGGAAGCGGCCCGTCTGGCTCGTGCCCACGGCACCCGGGTGGTGCTCAACCCCGCCCCCGCGCGCCCGCTCTCAAGGGATCTGCTGGCGCTGGTGGACCTCATCACCCCCAACCAGACCGAGGCCGAGCTGCTGACCGGCGTCAAGGTGACGGACGAAGCGAGCGCCCGGGAGGCTGCCACCCGCTTCCACCAGATGGGCATCGGTGAGGTGATGATCACCCTGGGGTCTCAAGGGGTCTATTGCAGCAAGGGGCAGAAACAGGCGCTCATGCCGGGTTTTCGGGTCAAGGCGGTGGATACCACGGCGGCCGGGGATACCTTCAACGGCGCCTTCCTGGCGGCCGAGCTCGCCGGCGCCGACTTTGACGCAGCCGTACGCTTTGCCCACGGGGCGGCGGCACTCTCCGTCACCCGGTTTGGTGCCCAGAGCTCCATCCCGAGCAAGCAGGAGGTCGATGCTTTCCTCCTTGAACAGACTGCGCAGGGGCACTGATGGCCAATATCAAGGAGGTGGCTGCGCTGGCGGGGGTGTCGACCACCACCGTTTCCCACGTCATCAACGAGACCCGTTTCGTCGCCGAAGAGACCCGGGAGCGGGTCTTCGCCGCCATGCGCGATCTCAACTATGCCCCAAGCCTGGTGGCCCGCAGCCTCAAGGTAAAGGAGACCAACAGCATCGGCATGCTGGTCACCACCTCCAGCAACCCCTTCTTCGCCGAGGTGGTGCGCGGGGTGGAGCGCTACTGCTTCGAGCAGGGTTACAACCTGATGCTGGGCAACACCGAAGGACAGGCCGAGACGGCGCTCTCCTACCTCAAGATGATGCTCAGGAAACGGGTCGACGGCCTGCTCATCATGTGCAGCGAGGGGCAGCAGGAGGTGTTCAACCAGCTCGACTGGCTCAAGAGCCTGCCGGTCGTGGTGATGGACTGGGGCATGGAGAACGACGAGGTGGATCTCATCGCCGACAACTCCCATCGCGGCGGCTACCTGGCAACCCGCCATCTGCTGGGGCTGGGTCACACTGCCATCGGTTGCATCACGGGACCCCACAGCCGCGCCCCGGCCAACCAGCGCCAGGCGGGTTTCGAGCAAGCGATGCAGGAGGCCGGGCTCACCGTCAATCCGGGCTGGATCCAGGAGGGAGACTTTGACTGCGCCAGCGGCGCCGCCGCCATGACCCGCCTGCTGGCGCTGCCAGAGCGTCCCACCGCGCTGTTTGTCTGCAACGACATGATGGCCATGGGGGTCATCAGTGCCGCCCATCAGGCAGGGCTGGTGATCCCCCGCGATCTCTCCATCGTCGGCTATGACAACGTGGCGCTGGCCCAGTTCATGTCCCCCCCGCTCACCACGGTCAATCAACCGAAAGAGGAGCTGGGCCGTCTCGCCGTCACCCGGCTCTTGGCACGCATCAACGGCGAGCCCATCGCAAACCGCATGATCACCGTGGATCCGGACCTGGTGATCAGACACTCCTGCGCTCCCTTTTCCTCACCGGACAGCAAACCAGTTTAAGTGTCAGCAAGCAGCAGAAGGGCGGCCATGAGCCGCCCTTCTGTGTATTGTCTCCTTGACATCGGCCCCGAGACTGCACAAGCCACCACTCAACTCAGCTTGAGATCATCCTCTTGCTGCGCCTCTCCCCGGGGAGCCAGGCGCAGCAGCCCCAGCGCCGTTGCCAACGGCTGGAGCAGCGCCTCGTACCCGGAGGGTGCTGGCAGCCAGTAGCGAATTGGCCAGCCCGCTTGCAGCAGTTCGGGGGCGCTGCTGCCAAGCTCGCTCAGCGCCAGCATGCAGCCACACTCGCGCATCTTCTCAAGCAGGGTGGCATCCGGTATCAGCACAGGCAATGCCAGGATCAGCCCCCCTGTGGCAAGGGGGGCAGGCTCGCCAGCAGAGGGGCCAGCTGGGCAGGCTGATGAAGCCTTACCAGCAAGGTGCCACTGCATGGCTCTTCTGTCAGCCATCGTGCCATCACGGGCCCAAGGACACCACGCTCTTGCATCCAGCCCACGTCACAGGGCTGCTGACTCACCTGCCAGCGCAGGCTGACCGCCGTCACCGGCACGCCCTGCTCGTCTCTCATCGCCTCGCAGAGGGTCTCCAGGGGGGAAGGGGCGGCCCCCGCCAGCCATTCCCGCAGTTGGTGCAGCTGCCGCTGGGCCATGTGGAGGTCAGCCTTCATCGCACTCTGATACCACACCAGGATGGTCCCCTCACGCTTGGCCTCGTTCAATGCCAATATGGCCTGCTCCAATAGCTCATCGGCATCCTCGCCACCCTCGCGCCTGGCCACTCCGAAGCGACACGCCAGATCAAAGCTGCTTTCCCGGGTCACGAACTCAAACTGCAACAGGCTCACCATAGCCGCCATGCGGGCATCGAGATCTCCCTCTTCGTCGTCCAGCACCACGGCGAACTCATCCCCCCCAACCGGTACGCACGGCCGGGGCATGCCTGGCGCAACCGGGCCGCGACCGCCTGCAACAGACGATCACCAACCTGGTATCCGAGCAGATCATTGACCTGCTTGAACCGCTTCAGATCCAGCACCGCCAGCGCCTGGACCCGAACTTGCAGCAGGGATTGCCTGAGCTGCCCCTGCAAGGCCCGACGGTTGCCAAGCCGGGTCATGGGATCGAGCAGGGAGAGGCGACGATTCTGCAGATTGGTTCGAATGAGGGCAAAGACCAGCACACAGCCCATCACCAGCAGGATCAACTGCCAGATCTGGATCCAGAACAGGCTCTGGCGCAACTGGTTGAGGGAGGCTTCCCGCTCCTGGCCGGAGAGGATCTGATCCCCAATCTGCTCCACCTGATGGGTCAAGCCGGTCAGCCGGACGAGGGCAAGATCGAGGGCTTACCCCTCTTCAGCTCCCCGGACTGCATCTGGGGATCCAGCCCCTTGAGTTCGTCAAAGAGCCGTTCAAGCACCTCCCCCAACCCATGCCTCGCCCGCGCATCGGCGGTCTCGGTACTGATCAGGAACACATCCAGCCGGTTCCACAGCAGGTCGTAATCCAGGCTCAGGGCCGCCATGTCGAGCGCCCCGGCACGGTAGAGGCGCACATCATAGAGAAATCGCTGGGACTCCTGCATTACCTGGCTGATGTTCCAGTGGGTGTTGCGGTAGAACATGTCAACGAGCTGCTCGTGCCGACTCTGCAGCAGCAGCCCCCAGAGGGACGAGAAGAGAAACAGCAGGGAAATGGCTGCAAGCAGCAGGTTATCTCGCTGTCGTCGCGTCACGGGACAACCTCGATGCGGATCACCTGCCAGACCATGTTGTTGTGGATGGCGGACACATCCATGTCGGGATGGGCCGAGAGGGGGACCAGCAGCCAGAGCGGCCCTTTATTGCGACGGGTGAGCGGTTTGTCATCCTGGTAACGCACCAGGGTCAGCGGCACCTTGGCAAACAGGGAGAGATCGACCCGCTGCTGGTAGCCATTGAGTGCGGCGACATCGATGGCGCTGGCACTATCCACCTGCTGCGCCGCCAGCACGCTCTTCAGGGTCGGTCCACGATAGCGGTGAGTGCCGAGGGTCCAGGGCGTCGCCGTCTCGAACTCCACTTGTGGCAAGGCTGCCAACGCCGCCTCATCCAGGGTGATTTCCCGCTTGTCCGGCAGGATCAGTTGCAATAGCGAAGAGGAGGAAGCCTGGGTACCGAACGAGAAAAGCACCAGCAGGAGCGAGGCCATCCCGCGCGTTGGAAAGTTCATGACATGTTGTGCCAACTGCATCTTGAAGTTAGGAGCCAGTGTGGCGATTTCAGTGGGTCAATGCAACTGTGTGAAAAATCAATAATTAGGGGCCCCGCATCTCCATCCAGTTATGGCCCTCGACGGAGAGAGGCTGATGCACTCCGCAACTTTGCAGGAGTTCATCCACAAAAGCGGGCACCAGCAAGGAAGCCGGACCATAACGTTTTTCATCAAACTGGCTGCCCACTTCGCTCGGCTCCAGATTGAGCTCCACCGTATGGGCACCGTTCAGGCCGGCCTCATGGACGAATCCGGCGGCAGGGTAGACCGCCCCGGAGGTCCCGATGGAGATGAAGAGATCGCACTGAGCCAGGGCCGAGTAGATGCGGTCAAGTCCGAGGGGCATCTCCCCGAACCAGACCACATGGGGGCGCAGCGGGTGGGGAAACTGGCAGCAGGAACACAGCTCTTCCTGATGGAGATCCCCGCGCCACTCGATCACCTGACCCGAGCCCGGGCAGCGGGCCTTGAGCAACTCGCCGTGCATGTGGATGAGGTTCTTGCTGCCGGCACTCTCGTGCAGGTTGTCGATGTTCTGGGTGACCAAGGTGACGCGCCCCGGCAGCAGGCGCTCCAGACGGGCCAATGCATAGTGGGCCGGATTGGGGTGGATCTCGGCGCGCTGCAACTGATGGCGCCGTGCATTGTAGAAACGTTGTACCAGTTCGGGATCCCGCGCATAGCCTTCAGGGGTGGCCACGTCCTCCACCCTGTGCTCTTCCCACAGGCCATCACAGGCCCGGAAGGTCTTGATACCGGATTCGGCCGAGATGCCGGCACCGGTGAGGATCACGATATGTTTGGCTGACTGCACCATGGTTGTTCTCCTCCAACGGGTAACAGGCTGACCTTAGCACAGGAGCAAGAGGCGGCCCATTCGCCCTTGGTCTTAGGCCGATGGGAGCACAAAGCTCGCCATGGGCGCGAGATCCAGCCTGGCAAAGACCATCTCCCGTCCTGTCACCAGGGTAAGCGGCAACCCGAGCCCCTTGAGCAGAGCCAGCATGGGGCGATTCTGGCCGAGCACTTCCGCCGTCCACTCCCGGATCCCCTCCCCGTATGCCAGCCGCGCAAGCGCCAGCAGGATGCGACGCCCGGCGCCGCGATGCTGAAAATGATCCGCGACGATGCAGGAGAACTCGGCCCTGTCCGGGTGCAGGCGCCGGCGAACGGACTGGGCCATGGCAAGCGGCGTCCCCTGCTCGTCGGTCAGCAGCAATCCTATCTGGGGTTCTCTGGGGTAGTCGAGAAAGAAGGCGAGCTGCTCGGCCGTCGCAGGCTGCTTGGCCCGCATGAAGCGCAAATAGACGCTCTGCTCGCTCAGGGCGTCATAGGCCGCGCTTATTCGCTTCGGGTCGCAGCCCGCCAGCTCCTGCAAGCGGCAAGTCAGCCCCCCCACCACCATCGTCATCGGCAAGGCGGCCCGTGAGGCGGGAGCCGTCCAACCCGACATTCCCTGCCACAAGCGCGGCTCATCGAGCGGCCAGCAAAGATAGCGAGCCATTTACCAGCGCCCTGCCACGCCGCGATCCTGCCACTGGGCGGCATCCTGCAGGTTGAAGGGGTCGTCGAGGTAGAGCGCGATGCCAAGCTCCCGGGAGCGCTGGATGAAGCGGGCCAGCAAGGAGTCGGCAGCCATCGCCTCCAGTTCGGGCAGCAGGTGTTGCCCGAGCAGCAAGGATTGCAACGGCAGACGCTCGATGAGATCAAACGGCAGGTGCTGGGCATGATCGAGCAGCAGCGCGAGTCTGGCCCCCGCGAGGCTCGCCTGCAGCACCAGGGCGAAACGGTCCGCCTGGCTCAGCAGGTGATCCCGTCGGTGGATGACCAGGGTGAGTTCGCTTGCTTCTCGTCCATGCTGCTCGAGCCAGAGCTTGAGCGGCTCCCAGTGAGGGGAAAGACCGCTCAGGCTCAGCCAGATCGGCAGCGTGCAGGAAGCCGCATCTGCCAGCAGCCCAAGCTGTCCTCTCGCCTCTCCCTGCCAGCTACGCACGGTGCGCTTGAGCCCGCCCAGCCTGCGCTGACGCTGGGGGCCAAGATAGAGCATCTTGAGCAGACGCAGCAGATCGTCGCTTTGCAGCGGCTTGGCCAGGGCGGCCAGCACGTTGAAACCCGCATCGTGCAGGAGACGCCGGGCGCCGTCTATCAGGGTCTGATCATGAGCGGAGAGCAGGATGATGGGCAGACCGCTGTGGTGATACTGGGGATGGCTCATCAGCAGGCTGATGGCATCCTGCTCCGCCAGACTGAGATCACAGATAAGCAATCTCACGCCCCCCTCTTCCAGCGCCTTGAGGCACCCTTCGCCATCCTGAACCCAGTGGCAGGGCAACCCCAGTCCCTGGATCTCCTGCTGAATGCAGGCTCCCTGGAAGGGGTGATCTTCGAGCAGCAGGATCTGGCACTGGGCGAGCCAGGCACGCCACCCCTGCTCCCGTGCCTGCAACCCCTCGAGCCAGGGATCGCTGAGGCGATAGATCCCTGCCCCGGGAGCCAACAGATGAGGCAGATAGTCGGCCCCCTGATGAGAGGCAGGATCAAACAGGGCGATGGCCCCGGCGGCAAACAGTCCTTCCCATTGCCAGCCGGCATCGGGTCGGGTGCGGTGCAGATTGGCATAGGCCGGCAGGCCCGCTCCCTTGACCGCCAGATGGGAGACGGCGTCCAGGGCATAGACGCTGACCGGGTAAAACGTTGGCTCCTGGCTGTCATCAGACTCCAGCAAGGCCATCAACTCTTCATCTGTGATGATCATGTCATGCTCTCTCGCCCAGTTGTCGGCAGACCTCTTCCACGCACTGCCTCAAGGCGGCTGCAAGGGGATGTCCGGGGGCCTCCTGCCAACGGTCGATCACCTCTACCAGGGGGGTAGCCCCCACCATTTTGGCGGCCCCCTTCATCTTGTGTAAAGCCGTATTGAGGGCCTTCTCGTCCCCTTGTGTGACACACCGCTCAATGTCGGCCAGATCATGGTGAACCGATGCCAGATAGATGTCTACGAGGGCCGGGCTGAGGGACACGGGCAGGGAAAGGGCTGCCGTTGGCTGCGGTGCCTTCCCCCCGTCATGGGGGCCAAAGACGGTACGAAGCAATACGGCCAGATCCCTGAGCAAAACGGGTTTGTCCAGATGGCCCTGACAGCCGCATTCCGCCAGTCGCTGCGCCGCCTGCTCGCTGAGATCCGCGGTGATCACGTAGACGGGTAGATGCTGCCAGCGTTCATCGGCGTGCAATTGCCTGCAGAGCTCGGCGCCGTCCATCACCGGCATCTGCAGATCCGTCAGCACCAGATCCACCGACTCCGATTGCAGGATCTCCAGTGCCAGACGGCCATTGGCCGCGCTCAATACCCGGGCCCCCAGCTGACCCAGCTGCATGCTGATCAGCATTCTGTTCACCTCGTGATCTTCCACCAGCAGCACCCGCCTGCCTGCCCCCGGCAGGTCCGTGATCTCCTCGGCGCCACGGACGAGTCTGGGCTGCAGCAGGCTGACCACGGAGCCCGGGATCCAGGGTTCCCCCTGCCAGTACCAGGCGCGCAAGCCCCCATCGTCCTGCATGGCCCCAAGGCAAGGTGCCGCCGGATCCTCGGCCACGCCAAACGCTGCGAGCCAGGCCCGCATATATTCAAGTTCCCCGGGCAACAGTTGCAGGGAGACCGTCTTGACGCGCGGTTGCCAGAGCGCCTTCTCCTGCGCATGTCTTAGGGGCAAGGAACAGAGGAAACGGCTGCCCCCGCGAGCCAGAGGTTCGACCCGGATCTCGCCCCCTATCTGTTCCATCAGCTGGCGGCAGATGGCCAGCCCAAGCCCGGTCCCCTGGGCTCTGGGCTGGCCAGGCTCCTCCCCTTGTTCGAAGGGCTGGAACAACCGGGGCAACAGCTCGGCACTGATCCCGGGCCCCTCGTCATCCACCCCGCACAAAATCCACTCCCCTTGCCGCCGGGCCCAGAGTACCACCTCTCCCCGCTCGCTGAACTTGATGGCGTTGGAGAGCAGGTTGTGCAGCACCTGTTGCACCCGGTGGGGATCGAGTTCCATCAAGGCGGGCAGCGCCGGGTCGAGCGCCAAGCGCAGCTGCAGATGGCGGGATCGCGCCTTGGACCAGTGCACCGCCGCCACATGCTCGCACAGCTCCACCAGATCCGTGGGCTGCACGGAGAGGCGCAACTGGCGCGTCTCGTTGCGGCTGAAGTCGAGTACGTCGTTGAGCAATCCGAGCAGTTCATTGCCCGCCTGTCTCACATGGGCCAGAACCGAGGCCTGCTCTGCATTGAGCTCGGTCTGCTCGAGCCACTCCAGCAGGCCGAGCATGGCGTTCATGGGGGTGCGGATCTCGTGGCTCACGGCGGCCAGGAAGCGCCCCTTGGCAAGCACGGCCTGCTGGGCCTGCTCGTGGGAAAGTTGCAGGGAGTGCTCCTGCTCCACCCTGGCCGTCACATCCTGCACCACCCCGTAGATCCGCCACCCCTCTCCCTGACGGCGCCCCCTGCCGGAAAATTGCAGCCAGCGGGTTCCCTTGGCGGGGTGCTGATAGCGCAGCAGATGGGAGAAAGGTCGTCCGGCTTGCAGCATGGCCAGCATGGGGGCTCGCATCTCGCGCCTGTCCTGATGGGAGATGCGGGTCAGGGTCTCGTTGGGATTGACCCGGATCTGCTGGCTCGCCAGCCCCAGCAGCTCGTGACTGCCCCGGCTCACAAACTCCACCCGGGTGATGGCTCCCCCCAGCAGGGTGAATTGCAGCACCACACCGGGCACCGTATTGGTGAGGGCGCGCAGGCGCCGCTCCGCCTGACGCAGCAGGCGGGTACGCTCGCGCAGAGCGCTGATGTCGGAGAGGGCGATAAGATCCCCTGCCGGTGCCTGGGGCCCCAGTCGCAAGGGGATCTGGGCATAGGAGTAGACCTGCTCGTGCAGCGCCAGCTCCCCTTCGGCGCCCTGCAACTGAGGCGCGGGCAGCACCAGATCGGCGGCGTAGCGCGCCTCCATGCGCTTGGCCCGCTTGTTGCGCTTGATCACCTCCCCCTTGTCATTGCGCAAGAACACGGGAACGGGGAGCGCCTGGAAGAGAGACTCCCTGAACTTGCTTTCCAGCGCCAGCGCCTGCTCTACCTTGTGACGCTCGCGGGCCTCCTGGGCCAGTTGCTGGCGGGATCGCCAGACTGACCAGATCACCGCCATGCTGATCAGCAGTGCCAGCAACACGGAGCCAAGCCAGAAACCGTAGCTGACCCCCTCCTGCTGGTTGACCACCAGGTGGCGCCAGCGTTGCACCAGCTCGTCCACCTGCCGATCATTGAGGGTCATCAGGCTCTGATCCAGCACCCCTGCCAGGCTGGTCTGTTCCGGCCGGATGGCAAAGCCGAGGCCGAAACGCTCCGGCAATTCGGTGATGGTCAGCTCGCTCAACTGGTTGTTTCGAATGGGATATTGGAGCTGGTACAACTCCGCCAGCATGGCCTGGGCATCCCCATGCCGCACCGCCGCCAATCCCTGCAGCAGGTTGTCGGTGACCTCCCACTCATGCTGGCCGAACCGGGCAAGCAGGCCGGGATCATAGAGCATTCTCGGGACCACCACCTTGCCACTCACGTCCGCGAGGGAGACTGGCCCCCTCTTGCTGCGACTGACCAGGGCATAGCGGCTGGTCGCCACCATCCTGGTGAAGTCGAACTCCTTGTTCAGGGCGGCGGACTCCATCAGTCCGACCATCATGACGGCATCGCCACTGCGCAGCAATGCCAACGCCTCCTCCCGGCTGGCGGCGGGCACCAGCTCGAAGCGCAGCCCCGTCTGCCGACTCACTTCCCGCAAGACATCCGCACTCCAGCCAATGAGCGCTCCCTGCCGGTTGACGCCGCTGTACGGCATGAAGCCGGGATCCGCCACCATCTTGATGGTGTGGGCCTTGCCGACCAGCCAGGCCTGCTCCTTGTCGGTAAAATGCAGGGGATTCACATCCTGCTCACCCTGAGGCAGATACTTGCCCAGATCCCGGTAGAGACTGCCCGGCGGCAAATAGCGGATGGCCGTATCCACCAGCTCGAGCAACTCGGGCTGGTTGCGCATCATCAGCCGGTAGCTGATGACCAGATCGTCGCTGCGAAGACGACGAAGGCGCAGCCCTTCATCCGGGAATTCCCGCATCAGGTAGCGCAGTTGCAGATAATCACCGAGATAGGCGCTGCCCTTGCCGGCCACCAGGGCACCATACCAGTTCTCGGCATCGGTCAGCAGTTGCTGGGATGAACCAGGATAGAGACGCTTCAGGGTCTCCTGGGCCTGCCAGATGGGTGACACCAGAAACTGCGCCTGATCGAGCTCACCCCGATAGAGGATGGCGGACTCCGCTTCCATCATGGCCCGGCTCAAGACGGTATCGCTCGAGTTCGACCGGGCAGGCCCGACGTGAGGAATGAGATCGCAGCGCCCGTGCAGCAGATCCTGCGTCACGGCTGCCCAGCTCGGCCGCTTCTCGACATGCACCGGTACCGGCAACAGCTCTGCCAGCCGCGTCATGCGATCGATAAGCAGGCCCCCCTCCGCCTCCAGATAGGGAGGACGTTGCAGGGCCGGGTAACAGAAGGTCAGTCCGGTGAGCGAATCGGCATAAGCCTGGGCATCCGGTGACAGCGGGAGTATGGCGGCACGCAGTGGCAAGGCCAGCAGCGCGCCGGACAACAGAAGGATTTTTATCATCGGAACGGAAAAGCCAGGCGATTGCCTGGCTTTTTGTCACTCGTTGGGTTCAACATTTTCTACCCTGGCCTTGAGCTTCTGGCCGGGCCGGAAGGTCACCACACGACGGGCGCTGATGGGAATATCCTCCCCCGTCTTGGGGTTGCGTCCGGGACGCTGGTTCTTCTCGCGAAGATCGAAGTTACCGAAGCCGGAAATCTTGACCTGTTCGCCACGCTCGAGCGCCTGTCTGATCTCCTCAAAGAAGGCTTCCACCATATCTTTGGCTTCACGCTTGCTCATCCCGAGCTGGGTGAACAGGTGCTCTGCAATGTCGGCTTTGGTAAGCGCCATAGATCAATCCCTCAAGGATGCATTCAACTCTTCACCGAGGGCCCGCACGACATTGTCCACGGTCTCGGCGATCTCTTTCTCCTCCAGGGTGCGCTGGGTGTCTTGCAACACCAGGCTGATGGCCAGGCTCTTCTTGTCCTCTGCCATACCAGCGCCCTGGTATACGTCGAACAAGTTTATTCCAACTAACTGATTTCCGCCAACTTTTTTAATTACTGCCAGAACGTCGCCTGCCAGGATCTGTCTGTCAACCACCACGGCGATGTCGCGACGGTTGGCCGGGAACTTGGATACTTCGGCAGCAACCGGCACCTTGGCCGGCGTCAGTTTGTCCAGCTCCAGCTCGAACATGACAGCGCGGCTCTTGAGCCCCAGCTTCTTCTCGAGGCTCGGATGGATCACGCCGATGTGGCCGATCACGACGCCATTGCGCAGAATGGCTGCGCTCTGGCCCGGATGCAGGGCACTGTGCTCGGTGCGCTCGAAGGTGAAGGTAGCCCCTTCTGCAGTCAGATCCAGCACCGCTTCCAGGTCACCCTTCAGATCGAAGAAGTCGACGGGACGGGCCTTGACATCCCAGTGCTCGTCCCCCTGGTTACCGGTGATGATGCCGGCCAGCATAGGCTCCTGACGGATGCCGTTCTCGGCATTCTCGTCCTTGATGAAACGCAGGCCCTGCTCGAACAGGCGCACGCGCGGCTGCTGACGGTTCTGGTTGTAGACCACCGCCTGCACCAGACCCGGGAACAGAGAGACGCGCATGGCGGACATCTCGACGGAGATCGGGTTCGGCAACACGATGGCATCGCTCTGCGGGAACAGGGTCTGCTGAGCCTTGGGATCGACAAAGCTGTAGGTGATCGCTTCCTGGAAACCGCGGTCAACCAGCAGGTCGCGCACCCGCTTCAGGGTCACCTGCCCTTCAGCCTGCTCCACCATCGCGAGGGAGGCGGCGGGTTTGAGGTTCGGGATGTTGTTGTAGCCGTAGATGCGGGCAACTTCCTCGATGAGGTCTTCCTCGATGGCAATGTCGAAACGCCAGGAGGGAGCCAGCGCGGTCCAGCCGTCAGTATCCACGGTTACCTGCATGCCCAGACGAGTCAGAATTTCGACCACCTGCGCATCCGCCACGCTGATGCCGATCACCTTGTCGAGCTTGGTGCGACGCAGCTTGATGGGGGCAGCCTTGGGCAGATGGGTATCGGATTTGACTTCGATGACCGGACCCGCTTCACCACCGCAGATGTCCAGCAGCAGACGGGTGGCACGATCCATCACCTTGGCCTGCAGCTCGGGATCCACCCCGCGCTCGAAGCGGTGGGAAGAATCGGTATGCAGACCGTAGGCACGGGCACGGCCGGTGATGGAGAGCGGCGCGAAGAAGGCGCACTCCAGCAGGATGTCGGTGGTGGTCTCGGAGACACCGGTGCGATCGCCGCCGAAGATGCCGGCCATGCAGGCAGGGCCTTTGGCGTCGGCAATCACGAGCGTGGTCTCTTTGAGCTTCACCTCGTTGCCATCGAGCAGAGTCATGGGCTCGTCGGCACGGGCGCGGCGCACCACCAGTTCCCCTTCAAGCGTCGCCAGGTCGAAGGCGTGCATCGGCTGGCCGTATTCCAGCAGCAGGTAGTTGGTGATGTCGACGATGGCGTCGATGGAGCGGATGCCGCCACGGCGCAGCTTCTCCTGCATCCAGAGCGGGCTCTGGGCGTGCAGGTTCAGCCCCTTGATGACACGACCGAGATAACGGGGGCAATCCGCCGGCGCTTCAACCCGGATCGGGAAGGTGGCATCACAGGTGGCAGCAGCCGGCGCCCAGGTCGGCTCGACCACGTCCACGCTGTTGAGCACGCCGATTTCACGGGCCAGACCCGCGATGCCGAGGCAATCGGCACGGTTCGGGGTCAGATCCACATCGATGCTGACGTCGTTGAGCGCGAGGTATTCACGGATATCGGTCCCGATGGGGGCATCCAGCGGCAGCTCGATGATGCCATCGGCTTCGACGTCGATGCCCAGCTCGCTGAAGGAGCAGAGCATGCCGTGGGACGGCTGGCCGCGCAGCTTGGCTTTCTTGATGGTGAAATCACCCGGCAGGGTCGCCCCGACCTTGGCCACGCACACTTTGAGGCCGGCGCGGCAGTTCGGCGCACCGCAGACGATGTCCAGCAGCTCAGCCTCGCCCACATTGACCTTGGTCACCCGCAGCTTGTCCGCGTCCGGGTGCTGGGCGCACTCGACCACTTCACCCACGACCACATTGTTGAACTGGCCGGCCACCGCTTCCACGGCGTCCACTTCCAGACCGGCCATGGTGATCTGCTCGGCCAGTGCATTGTCACTCAACTCGGTGCGGACCCACTCCATCACCCAGGATTTACTGAATTTCATGTTCTCTCGCCCTTACTTGAACTGCTTGAGGAAGCGCAGGTCGTTTTCGAAGAAGGCACGCAGGTCGTTGACCCCGTAACGCAGCATGGTCAGGCGCTCAACGCCCATGCCGAAGGCAAAGCCGGAGTATTTTTCCGGATCGATGCCGACCGAACGCAGCACGTTCGGGTGCACCATGCCGCAGCCCAGCACTTCCAGCCACTTGCCGTTCTTGCCCATCACGTCCACTTCGGCGCTCGGCTCGGTGAACGGGAAATAGGAAGGACGGAAGCGAATGGTCAAGTCTTCCTCGAAGTAGTTGCGCAGGAAGTCGTGCAGGATGCCTTTCAGCTCGGTGAAGCTGGCATGCTCGTCGACCAGCAGGCCTTCGACCTGGTGGAACATCGGGGTGTGGGTCATGTCGTAGTCGTTACGATAGACGCGGCCCGGCGCGATGATGCGGATCGGCGGCTGCTGATGTTCCATGGTGCGGATCTGCACACCGGAAGTGTGGGTACGCAGCATCAGATCAGGATTGAAGTAGAAGGTGTCGTGATCGGTACGCGCCGGGTGGTGAGCCGGGATATTCAGCGCATCGAAGTTGTGGAAGCCATCTTCAATCTCGGGACCACGGGCAACCTTGAAGCCCATATCGCCAAACAGGCGCTCGATGCGCTCGATGGTACGGGTCACCGGGTGCAGACCGCCATTCTCGATGCGGCGGCCCGGCAGGCTAACGTCGATGGTCTCGGCGGCCAGCTTCTGGTTCAGCACGGCGACTTCGAGGGCTTCACGACGCGCGTTCAGGGCATCCTGAACCTGCTGTTTGGCCTGGTTGATCACGGCGCCCGCGGCGGGACGCTCTTCAGCGGACAGGGCGCCCAGGCCCTTCATCTGCTCGGTAAAAAAGCCCTTTTTACCCAGATATTTGACCCGGATTTCGTCGAGGGCGGCGATGTCGCTTACGCCCTCAATTTCGGCCTTGGCCTGGCCTACTACTTCTTCAAGCTGTTGCATGTCTTCCTCGTCACCACTCCCGGAACAGGAGCCTTTAGGCTAAATAAGGTCAAGAGGGGAATAATACAAAAAAAGCCCCTTGGCTGACCATAGTTATGACGGGCTTTTCTCCCTGCAAATCATTTTGTTATATGGAGAAAGCCACAAGCCAGGTGCAACAGGATTGAAACAAGCATCGTTTGCTCTAGTTTGTTGGCATATGGAAGGATAAAGCATTCATGAACGTGGCATGCTACCTACCAACGCTCAAAAATGAGCAACAAAAAAGGAGGCCTAAGCCTCCTTTATTTTTATAACAGAGCTGGATTAGACCAGAGCTGCTTTAGCTTTTTCAACCAGGGCGGTGAAAGCCAGCTTGTCGTGAACGGCGATATCGGACAGGATCTTGCGATCGATCTCGATGGAAGCCTTCTTCAGACCGTCGATCAGACGGCTGTAGGACAGGCCGTTCTGACGGGCTGCAGCGTTGATACGCGCAATCCACAGTTGACGGAACTGACGCTTCTTCTGGCGACGGTCACGGTAGGCATACTGACCAGCTTTGGTTACCGCCTGTACCGCTACGCGGTAGACACGGGAACGGGCGCCGTAGTAACCCTTGGCGGCTTTCATTACTTTCTTGTGACGAGCGCGAGCGGTCACACCACGTTTAACTCTTGGCATTTTTCACATCCCCCCTTATGCGTACGGCAGACAAGCGACAACACGTTTGTGGTCGGCAGCGGAAACAAAGAACTTCGGTCCCAGCTGACGCTTACGCTTGCTGCTCTTCTTGGTCAGGATGTGACGCAGGTGGTTGTGCTTGCACTTGAAGCGACCTGAGCCAGTCTTCTTGAAGCGCTTTGCCGCGCCCCGGTTGGTTTTCATCTTCGGCATTTCATACTCCGCATTGTGAGTGACAACAAAATCGCAAGGCGAACCGACTCATGGGGCCAGCCTCATGAGTCAATTTCTTGTGGGCCTTAAGATTTCTTCTTGGGTGCGAGGACCATCACAGCTTGACGGCCTTCGACTTTCGGGAACGATTCGACTACGGCCAGCTCTTCCAGATCGTTCTTGACGCGCTCGAGAACCTTGATACCAAGATCCTGGTGGGCCATTTCACGACCACGGAAGCGCAGGGTGACCTTTGCCTTGTCCCCGTCTTCCAGAAAGCGAACCAGGTTGCGTAGTTTTACCTGATAGTCGCCTTCGTCGGTGCCAGGACGGAATTTGATTTCCTTAACCTGGACGACTTTCTGCTTTTTCTTCTGTTCTTTGGTGGTCTTGCTCTTTTCGTAGAGGAATTTGCCGTAATCCATGATCCGGCAAACGGGCGGCTCAGCGTTCGGACTGATCTCGACCAGATCCACTCCTGCCTCAAGGGCCAAGTTCAGCGCATCCTGAATGGAGGTGATGCCAATGGCTTCACCATCCAGACCAGTCAGACGAACTTCTTTCAGACGGATCTCTTCATTGATCCGGTGAGCGCGGGCTTGCGGTTGCTTGCCCAGTTTTTTTCCGCCTTTTATAGCTTATTCCTCCACTTTCTTTTGTCCGCGGGTCTGAACTTCCTGGGTCAACAGAGCAATCAGCTCTTCAACAGGATAAGAGCCCAGGTCAGCCCCTTTACGAGTACGCACTGCAATCTTGCCGGCTTCTACTTCTTTGTCGCCGCAGACCAGCATGAAAGGTACCCGTTTCAAAGTATGCTCGCGGATTTTAAAGCCAATTTTCTCATTTCTCAAGTCCGCTTTTGCGCGAAGGCCCGCATCATTCAATGCCTTGGCAACTTTCACCGCATAATCGGCCTGGTTATCCGTGATATTCATGACCACGGCCTGGGTCGGAGCCAGCCAGGTCGGGAACAGACCGGCGTACTCTTCCGTCAGGATCCCGATGAAGCGCTCCAGCGAGCCCAGAATGGCGCGGTGGATCATCACGGGGATGTGACGCTCGTTGTCTTCGCCCACATAGGTGGCGCCAAGACGGCCCGGCAGGGCAAAGTCGAGCTGCACGGTACCACACTGCCAGGCACGATCAAGGCAATCGTGCAGGGTAAACTCGATCTTGGGACCGTAGAAAGCCCCCTCGCCCGGTTGCAGGTCGTACTTCAGGCCGTTGAGTTCCAGCGCCTCGGCCAGCGCAGCCTCGGCACGATCCCAGGCTTCATCAGAGCCGATACGCTGCTCCGGACGGGTCGAGAGCTTCACCACGATGTTTTCGAAACCGAAGGTGCCGTAGACGTCATAGACCATGCGGATGCACGCAGACACCTCTTCCATGATCTGCTCTTCGGTACAGAAGATGTGGGCGTCATCCTGGGTGAAACCCCGTACCCGCATCAGGCCGTGCAGGGAGCCTGACGGCTCGTTGCGGTGGCAGGAGCCGAACTCGGCCATGCGCAGCGGCAGATCGCGGTAGGATTTCAGACCCTGGTTGAAAATCTGCACGTGACCCGGGCAGTTCATCGGCTTGATGGCGTACTCGCGGTTTTCGGACTGGGTGGTGAACATGGCCTGGGCGTATTTTTCCCAGTGACCTGAACGCTCCCACAGCACGCGATCCATCATGAAGGGGCCTTTCACTTCCTGATAGTCGTACTCTTTGAGCTTGCCACGGATGAAGGTTTCCAGCTCGCGGAAAATGGTCCAGCCATCGTTGTGCCAGAACACCATGCCCGGCGCTTCTTCCTGCATGTGGTACAGGTCGAGCTGCTTGCCGATCTTGCGGTGGTCGCGCTTGGCGGCCTCTTCCAGACGCTGCAAATAGGCCTTGAGCTGCTTCTTGTCGGCCCAGGCGGTGCCGTAGATGCGCTGCAGCATCTTGTTGTTGGAGTCGCCGCGCCAGTATGCGCCGGACATCTTCTGCAACTTGAAGTGGTGGCAATGACGCATGTTGGGCACGTGCGGGCCGCGACACATGTCGATGTACTCTTCGTGATGATACAGACCGGGCTGGTCATCACGGGCAATGTTCTGATCCAGGATCTCGACCTTGTAGGTCTCGCCACGGGCTTCGAACACGTCGCGCGCTTCCTGCCAGGAGACCTTCTTCTTGATGACGTCGTAATCCTTGGCGGCCAGCGCCAGCATGCGCTCTTCCAGGGCAGCCAGATCTTCGTCGGTCAGGGTGCGGTCGAGATCGATGTCGTAGTAGAAACCGTTGTCGATGACGGGACCGATGGCCATCTTGGTCTGGGGCCAGAGTTGCTTGATGGCATGACCCAGCAGGTGAGCACAGGAGTGGCGCAGAATGTCCAGACCTTCTTCGTCTTTGGCGGTGATGATGGCCAGGGAGGCATCGGCTTCGATCAGCTCGCAGGCATCCACCAGTTCACCGTTTACCCGACCGGCAATGCACGCCTTGGCGAGACCGGGACCGATGTCCGCGGCCACATCCATGACGGAAACGGCGTGGGCAAATTGACGTTGGCTGCCGTCAGGCAGAGTAATGATTGGCATTAGGTGTTTCCTTATACAGTGGTGACCCCTACCAAAGGCCACATGCAGGTTGGAGAAACCCTTTCATGTCCAGCTGTTCACTCCCGAGTTTCACCGTTCACAATACGGTTGGTACACGGCAGTGGCACACCATATGGCGTGTGCAAGGCCATCCATTGAGAGGTACAGCGGGGGATTGTATCAGACGCGACAACCCAGACAAGCTGTCTTGGGCGTTGTTGCCCAAATCGATGCAGCTTGAATGGAACTAACTGAGGACTTGGTGATCTGATCACCACCATCTCCTTCAAGTCTGCATCATGAGCACGTCGCTTCACCCCATCACCAACTGGCCTACATACAACAAATCTTTGATTAACCGTGGTTCACTCACCTTCTGGGTTGATGCCGAGGCCATGAACAACTGCTTTCACCACGGCCATCATGGGCGGCGGGGCCGCAGCCAACTATACACTGACCAGACCATCTGCACCTTCCTGATGCTCAAGGGGATTTTCAACCTCACTCTGCGGGCACCCAGGGACTACTCGACTCCCTGTTCGAGTTGATGAACGTACCGCTTTGTGCCCCCGATTACAGCTGTGTCAGCAAGCGAGCACGCACGGTGGCGGTGGCTTATCGACAGCCCTCTAAGGGGCGCATCACTGACTTGGTTATCGATTCGACGGGCCTGAAGGTATTTGGTGAAGGCGAGTGGAAGGTCAGAAAACACGGCGCCGAGAAGCGGCGAGTGTGGCGCAAGTTGCATCTGGCGGTAGACCCGGTGACCCACGATATCGTGGCGGCGGAAGTCTCGCTGGAAAATGTCCATGATGCCGAGGTGTTGCCGACCTTGCTCAACCCACTGCGGCGCAAGCTGGGACGTGTTTATGCGGATGGCGCCTATGACAGCAAAGCCAGCCATCAGCTAATCTCGCGCAAAGGGGCGACAGCCTGTATCCCGCCTCGCAAGAACGCTGGGCTATGGGAAAAAGGACATCCAAGAAATGAGGCTGTGCTGGTGATGCGCAAGGAAGGGCTGGCGCACTGGAAGAAGATATCGGGGTATCACCGTCGCTCGCTGGCGGAAACGGCGATGTATCGGTTCAAGCAGTTGCTGGCGGGGAGAATCAGTCTGCGTAACTACAATGGCCAAGTGGGAGAAGTCATGGCGTATGTCAGTGCCATAAACAAACTGAATACCCTTGGTCTGCCTGTCAGAAAGCCCCGAGTGTAACGGTCACTTGGGGCTGGGGCAGTTGTGGCTTGATGGTTGATTTGGGAAACAGCGCC
>NZ_JBFOCW010000053.1:0-15320 GCF_040908005.1 Aeromonas sp. s1(2024)
GCCGTCATTCCGCACCTGATTTTGCTATTTTCAGTGCTTGACGGCGATCGGCCGTTCTGATCTATTACTCTCTTTTGCAGGTAGATCATCATGGCCGCACCCGCTATCTCGATCCGTAACCTCGATCACCTTGGTTTGGTCGCCGCACTCTGCCAGGAACTGGGCATTGCCCGCATGATCGATGCCTTGCTCCCCAAAACCCCGCCTTTCAAGGTCTCACATGGTGAAGCCTTGGTCGCCATGATAGTGAACGGCCTCGGCTTTCACAGCAGCACCCTGCACATGTTCCCGCAATTCTTCGCTAACAAGCCGGTTGAGCGCCTGATTGGCCCCGGGATCTGTGCTGATGACCTCAATGATGATGTGCTCGGTCGCTGTCTCGATGCCCTCTTTGAGGCCGATGTCAGCGCCTTGTATCAGGTGATGGCGGCGCAAGTTGTCGAGCGGCTGGGGCTCAAAAGCACCGCAGTGCACCTCGATATTACCAGCTTCCACGTCGATGGCGCCTATGACTGTGCCGATGGGGATCTGGTCGGTAAGCTGCAACTGGTGCGTGGTTATAGTCGTGATCACCGGCCAGAGCTGAATCAAGTGATCCTTGAGCTCATCTGTGAAAATCAGGCCGGCCTACCTGTCTATATGCAGGCCCTGAGCGGCAATAGTAATGACACCAAAGCCTTTGCCCAGACCGTTCGTCGCCATTTGAACAGTCTCAAGGCCGCGCAGGAGTGCCGTTATCTGGTCGGCGATGCCGCACTGTACTGCGCCGATACCTTGCAATTACTGGCGCAACAGCAGCAACTATTTGTGACCCGGGTGCCCGTCACTCTCAATGAGGCAAAGCAGGCCGTGGCAACCATAGGTGCACAACCGCTGACCGCTCTGGGCAATGGCTATCATGGCCGTTGGCAACACGCGAATTATGCCGGGGTCGCGCAACGTTGGTTGCTGGTGCGCAGCGAACAGGCCAGCCACCGCGAGCAGCAGACATTGGCCAAAAACCTGCTCAAAGACAGTACCCGCGAGCTCAAAGCCTTCGCCAAATTGTGTGCCCGACGCTTTGCTTGTGAGGCGGATGCCCAAGCTGAGTTGAGCTGTTTTACCGCCAGCTTGATGCTGCTGCAACTGGATGCCGAAGTGGTAGGTGAACCCGTTTATACAGGACGTGGCAGACCCAAGCGTGGCGAAGAGCCAATTGGCCATCAGTTTCAAATCACTGGGTTGGCGGCAACTAGCCTGGCTTGCGTTGAAGAGGCCCGCAACCAGACCGGGGTGTTCATCCTGGCGACCAATGACCACAGCGATACGCTGACCATGGCCGAACTGTTGGCCACCTATAAAGCGCAGCAGAATGTCGAACGGGGCTTTCGTTTTCTCAAGAGCCCGGAGTTTTTAACCTCCTCACTGTACCTGAAAAAGCCGGAGCGGATTGAAGCGTTGCTCATGGTGATGACCTGTAGCCTGATGATTTACGCAGCGTTGGAGCACCGGATCCGGCAGGGATTAGTGGAGCAGAATCGCAGTGTGGCTGATATGAAAAAGAAACCGACCCAGCAGCCGACGGCCCGTTGGATCTTTTTGCGCTTTGGTGGCATCCATGAATATCGACTGGGAGAAGCTCCGCCACAAGTAACGGAGCTAACAGGAGACCAGCAGATCATTTTGGAGGTATTGGGTGAGCGCTATCGGCAAATTTATTCCTAAATCAGGTGCGGAATGTCGGATCTAGTATTTCTTTAGATAAAAAAATGTCAATTTTTTTATCTACAGCCTCAGATACACAATCTATTAAGGGGGTGATGTAATTTATTTCAATATATTTCGCGTTTTTATCAGTCGGCAGATCGACTAAGTGGTGAGGACAAACTGTTATTCTTACCATTCATCATTAGCCTTATTAAGACGAGCTTTCATTATGGCTCGGAGGATTTTTTCAGATTCATCAAGAAATCCCTCCGGCCACTCTGGGAACATTCCATCCTCATCAATTTCAAATTGCTTAATAGTTGAGCCTTCACTCGACGGCTCAACAAAAACAATATTAATATCATCTTTAAGTTTAGGGTTCTCAATAACTCTCAATCTTAACCTGTTTATAAGTTCAGGACTATGCGTTTCGACAATGATTCTCTTTCCATCTTTTATGAAATTTAAAAAAAGATCTGCTAAGTTTGCAGCGCTTGAAGGGTGCAAATGTATTTCAGGCTGTTCTAGTAGTAATGTTGAATCGCTATTGCTCAACAGGCCAAGTAATATTACTGGTAATATTTGTGAATAACCAAAGCCAACATCAGCTAAGCTCAAGTTATATTTGGAATTTTTGTCCGAAACCGATACTTTATATAAAATATCACCAATTCGCTCTGGTTTTATTTGCTGCGACAAACCCATGCAGTCTAAGCATTCACTCAATGCTTCAATTAGTGGTAATTTCTTATTTTTCCAAAGAACCTGTTCCTCCTTTTTAGACCATAATACATGTGCTGAGTTAGAACCATCATGCAGTAACGCATCAGCATCTAAACTATAATGCACATAAGCGCGATCAGGCGTTGCTCTAACAGGACTAAGATATTTTATTTTACGTATACTTTCTCTTACCTTAATTAAAGGGTATATATCCGAAAAAGATGTCAACGCCATATATGGCAATTCAAAGTTTCTTAATTCATGACTTTCCAGGGTGACTTGTACATCAATACTTTCTGGAATAAATGCATCATATTTTATTTCTCCAACAGTAAATTCAATGTCATTATCGCCATTTTTAGTTGACAGTATATTCAAAAGAAACTCTTTTGTATTTTTATCTGAAGGTATGTTGTTTAAGTGAATTTTCTTTTCGTTTGATAGCTTATAAAGCTTTGAAACTCTTGGGAAGTAATTGCCATTTATATTCTTATTTTTAAATTCCACGCAATATTTTATTGTTTCGCCTTTTACTGAAAGCGTTTCAAAAGTATATCCAATTTTAGAATGATTTATTTGTGGTTTGCCAAATGAAATGTCCTGTAAGTTACTGTATGTCAGATAATCCCCATCTAAAACTAAAGATGCTTTATCCTTTGCCCCTAAGGACTGTTTTAATAATAGTAGGCTTTGGAGTATTGATGATTTTCCGCAGCTGTTTTTCCCAGCAATCACTGTCAATTTACGCAAGTCAAGGTCTTCGAGATTCTTAAATGACTTGAAATTAGCAAGTGAAATTTTAGATAACATAATACCTCCTCTAAACTTCAGCAATTATGAGTTATCATAATGATTTTATAAACAAAAGTTAGGTTGTTTTAAATAGGCTGCCAAGTAATCTCCACTTTGACAGGTGCGATAATAAGCAAAGACCACAAATACTTCTTACAAAAATTACTCGGGGCGATAAAGCTCATAACAGTGCTTATATAGAGGCGACACTAACACGTTCACATGGCCTTGAATATAACGTCGTTCCATCTTGATAGCTACCATGAAAATATTAATGAATGGGTTGTCAGTAGGCATCTAAATCTGAATGTATTCGATTGACTTCCCTTTTTGCAATCATTACCACCAAATGAAGAAACAGTAAGGGAGTGGGTCTAGGAGACCGTTAGCAAGGCTACCGCCCCTGAATTCCAGCCTCCAGCCTGCTGCGCTTTCCCTGTGGATCCGGTCTGGTTCATGGCTGACTCCGACAAGAGGTGATCCCGATTGCCATGTTACCGAACGGAGCTGGTTAGGGAAGGGGGATCGGGTGATTTCTCGGGCAAGATCAATAAATTGGGGGGCAGCGGGGCCTGCGGCAGGTTGGATAAGAGGGATCTCAAGGCGCAACGTTTTCCCGCTCAACGCTCAACGCTCAACGCTCAACGTTCAACGTTCAACGCTCAAGGCCCACGATTCACGGTGTATGGATGGGGGAGTGAGCGAGGTCATTGCCCTGCCGAGGGCCATGCGGTGCAGTCGAGAGGGTCGGCCTGGCACGGACAAGCAGGTGGTTGGGAGGGGGCGAAAGACCCGCGGGTTCAGTCGAGGACTCGAATTTGAAACCCGCTCAGACGCCCATGCACCACCCAAAAGAGGGGCCCGCTGCCGGTGACGGCAGGGGCCCGTTTTTATTGTTAGCGCACGGTCTTTGGGTCTGGTTTCCTCCGTGAAGGCTTAGCGGGCGAGCAGGGGCTGGCCGCTGGTCAGGGCGGTGCTGGTTGGCCGGGTGGCGGGATGCTGCTGAAACTGGCGCACCAGCCGCTCCAGGTCCCCGAGCTGCTTCACGAGGGCAATGATGCCCTGCACGGCGTGGCGGCTGCCCTGGCTGGAGTCATCGGCCAGACGCTTGATGTCCAGCACGCTGTGGTGGATGTCCTGGGTGACCAGGGATTGCTCCTGCACCGCCTGGGCTATCTGGTTGCTGCCTGCGGTCACCTGCAACAGGCGTTCGCTTATCTGTTGCAGGATATCGCCAGTGGCGGCGGCCTTGAGGCGGCAACTGGCGGAGAGCTGTTCCCCTTGCGCCATGGCCTGCTGGGCATCGTCGGCGCTGGCCTGCAAGAGGCTTATCATCTGCTGGATCTCGCCGGTGGAGGATTGGGTCTTGATGGCCAGGGTGCGGATTTCGTCCGCCACCACCGAGAAGCCGCGACCGGACTCGCCCGCCCGGGCCGCCTCGATGGCCGCATTGAGGGCCAGCAGGTTGGTCTGGTTGGCGATGTTGTTGATGACGCCCAGGATGCCGTCGATGGCGCGGCACTGGCTGGCCAGCGCCTCTATCACGGCGCGGGAGGTGAGCAGCTCGCCGTGAACCCCTTCCACTGCCGCCACGGTATCGAGCACGCTGCGATTGCCCTCCCGAAACAGCACGGCGGTGTTGTCCAGGCTGTCCGAGGAAGCGCTCGAGCTGTGGGAGACTTCGCGAATGGACGCCGTCATCTCGGTGATGGCGGTCGCGACCTGGTTGGTCTGGGCCTGCTGTTGTTGCAGGTTGCCGGTGATGGACTCGGCATTGTTCAGATCCGTCTGCGCCGCCTGCACGATCTGCTGGCAGGTCTGCTGGGTGCGGGCCAGCACCGCATTGAACTCGGCCTGATTCATCTTCATGGCGAGCTCGACGGCAGCCAGACGATCGACCCGGCCGGTATACAGCAGTTGCATCAAGGGGTTGTCGAAACGGTGGCGGGCCAGGGTCTCCAGCCGGGCGAGGCGCCGGGAGAGGGTCTGGCAGATCACGAGCGCAACCACCAGGGGCAGGGCACCGATGAGCAGAGGCCAGCCCGGGCCGTGCTGATAGCCGAGGGTGACCAGGCTGGCCAGCAGTGCCATCAGGCAGAGGTGGATCCCCAGGGTGTGGCAGCAGGGGGGCAGGCGCAGGGCCCGGGGGGTCTTGCCGCGGCGCATCTCGTCATAGACCCGCTCCGCACGCTGTTTGACCGCGTCGTCCGGCGCCGTGCGCACCGACTGGTACTCCACCACCTTGTCGCTGGGGGTGACGAAGGCGTTGACCCAGTAGTGATCCCCGTTCTTGCAGCGGTTCTTGACCGGGCCCATCCAGCTTTTGCCTTCCCGCAGATGGCGCCACATGTCGGCAAACGCCTGGGGCGGCATGTCGGGGTGGCGGACCAGGTTGTGAGGGGCCCCTTGCAGCTCCTCCAGGGTGAAGCCGGCTATCTGGCAGAACTCGTCGTTGGCATAGGTGATGCGGCTCTCCAGATCCGTGGTGGAGATCAGGTTCTGGTGCGACGGGTAGAGGCGCTCACGCTGGGTAACGGGTTGATTGACTCTCATGGTACTTCCTGCCTGACAGAGGAAAGAGAGTCTGGTTGCAATTCGTACACCAGAGTGCCCAAAAACGCTTAAATTGCGTTCTATATGTATCTTTTGCGCTCAAAACCCGCAGAGGGGGGAACATGGCCCGGGCTCGCGTCTGCCCCTGCCGTCAGGATTCGCTTTTTGGGAGCCGTTTTGGCAATGGCGTGGCGGGTTTCGCAATTTGGCAAGGCGGGGCCTGGGCCTCCGCCAGCCTCAGGCGGGCAGATCCGGCTCGCTGACCGGGGCCGACATCTGGGTCTCTATCTGCAGGTGGGTGGAGAGCAGGGTCTTCAGATCCTGCAGGTACTCCTCTAAAGGGGGCTCGTCCAGCAGCAGGGCAAGCTCGTTGCCGATGGGGGTGAGCCGGTAATAGAGCAGGGTGAGGTTGCTCTGGCGTTGGCGCAAACGCCAGCGCTGGTTGCCAAAGGCCAGCTCGACCCCGTCGGCGGGCAGGGGACCGGATTCGAGCTCGCCACGGTGCAGCAGCCCGAGATCACACAGCAGCAGCAGGGCGCTGTAGGGTACCCGGTATTTGCCGAGCCCCATCCGGGTGACCTTGGCGCGACTGAGCAGGCTGGCCCCCTTGTGCATGCCCAGCAGCAGACGCTGCTCGTCGCTGCCCTCGTAGTGGCAGGAGAGGGCGCAGATGCGCTGGAACAGCTGGGCTTCGCGCTGGGTCATCTCCTTGAGGGTGTTGAGGGCACGGATGGAGAAGCGGCCCGGGGTGGCGACTTCCAGGGCGAAGATGCGGCCCCACAACTGCTGCATGGGGGTCATGCTGATGTCTTCGGCCAGTTGCAGGAAGCGGGTAAGCCAGTCGCTGTCTATCTCGCCGCCGGCGGCGGTCTCTTCGCAGTGGCGCGCGGCCATCACCATGATGGATTCCAGATTGCGCTGGCGGGTAGCCTGCTCCGCCAACTGGCGGAAGGTGGCGCGCTGCTCGAAGGTGCTGTCGCTGTTGCGGGTGAGCATGCCATCGATGCCGCGGCTGCGGGCCAGGCGCAGGGTCTGCTCCTGGCTGCTCAGGATGGAACTCTCTTTCTTGGGGGGCAGGTCAGCCATGCTGGCTCCGTGATGGCAAGGTCTGGTAGTGAATGTTACTCCAACCAGATCCATGAACAATCCCTTTGCCGGGGTCGTCACGGGATAAAAAATGGCCTCCCGGGGGAGGCCATCAGGGGCTCACTCTTCGTAGACGCTGACCTCGACCGCGTCCATGGAGTAGGAAGCGGTGGCCATCTCGTGGCTGGAGCTGACGGTGTGCATCTTGCCTTTGACCCAGATGGCGTCCCAAAGGTCATCCACCGGCGCCCCCTTGGGGTAGCTCACGTAGATCACCTGGTTGGTGGGCGGGGGCGGTACGTGAATGCAGGCGCCAAAGTAGGGGACCAGCAGGAAGGCGGTGATGGTCTTGGCATCCCCTTCCAGGGGCACCACAAACCCGGGGATCCGCACCTCCTGATTGTCCAGCTTCTTGTTGACGCCCCCCACCGGCTGCGGCACCGAGGAGAAGTCGCCATCATGGCTGACCTGGGGCGGTGGCAGCAGTTTTTCCCCCTCCGGGATGAGGATATCCCAGTCGATGGTCTTGTAATCTGCAGCCATGGCAGGCAGCACCAGCAGGCTGGCCAGCAGCGCCACTATTTTCCACTTCATCATCTGTTCTTCTCTCTTGGTCGGATGCGTCGGGTCAGACGCGAATGCTCATGCCGTCGCTCAGGCTGTAGCGGTAAGCGCGGGCGGCAGGCAGCAGCCCGATCACCATGCCCGCCAGCCAGACCAGGCCCAGCAGTTGCCACTCATAGGCGCTCGGCAGACCCAGGCTCATTTGCAGGCCATAGTGGCTGAGCAGCCAGGGGCTAGCAAGCCCCTGACCGAGATAGAGCGCGGCCACCCCGAGGGCGATGCCCGCCGTGGTGAGCGCCATCGCCTCCAGCGCCAGCAGCAGGAAGAGGTGGGCAGGGCCCGCCCCCAGGGAGCGCAGAATGGCGAGCTCGCGGCGCCGCTCGTTGAGGCCGGCGAGCAGGGTGGTCAGCATGCCGATGAGGCCCGCCACCACCACGAAGCCCGCGATCACCGACAGGGCGGTCTCCGCCATGCTCATCAGCCCCCAGAGCTCCTGCAGGGCGGCTCCCGGCAGGATGGCCATCAGGGGCTCCCTGGGATAGGTGTTGACGCTGCGCTGCAACTGGAACGCCAGGATCCGGTTGCTCAGCCCCACCATGAAGGCGGTGATGGTCTTGGGGGTGAGATCCTGCGCCATCGCCTGTTCCGGGGTCACGTTCTTGCTGTGACGACCGGTGTACCAGCCCAGGTGGATCGCCTCTATGCCCGCCAGCGGCACATGAATGGTGCGATCGATGGGGGTGCCGGTGGGGGCCAGGATCCCCACCACCTTGAACGGCATGTTGTCGTGCTGGCTGAACGAGGTGTTGCCGGCGCCATGGGCGATGACGATGGATTGATCCAGGTGATAGCCGAGCTTTTCGGCCACCTGGGCACCCAACACCGCTTCAAACGGTGTTTCGAAAGGGCGACCTTCGCGCAGGACGAGCGCCTGCTGCTGGCCGTACTTCAGGTGGGTGAAGTAGTCCCCATTGGTGCCGAGCACGCGAAACCCCTTGTGGGAGTCGCCAAGGGAGAGGGGGATGGTCCAGGCGATACCGGGACTGGCCTTGATGGCCTGGTAGGAGTCCCAGCCCACGTTGTTGGTGGGGTTGCCGATGCGAAACACCGAATAGAGCAGCAGGTTCACCTGGCCGGAGCGGGCGCCGACGATGAGATCGGTGCCGGAGACGGTGTTGGCGAAGCTGTCCCGTGCCTGACTGCGCACCCGCTCCACCCCGAGCAGCAGGGTGACGCTGATGGCGACGGCCAGCAGGGTGAGCCCGGCAGTGAGGCGACGGGCCCAGAGACTTTGCAGGGCGAGTTTCAGCATGAGAGCCTCCGCAGTGAAGGGGAGATGGCCGGACGGGCTGCGAGATGATGGCGTGTGGTCATGCCGCCCTCCGGTTGAGCTGTTGCAGGTTCTCCACCCGGGGGAAGAGGGGCTCCAGATAGGGATCGTGACTGACGAAGACCAGGGTAGATCCCTGCTTGTCACACTCCTCGAACAGCAGCTGGATGAAGGCGGCCCGGTTGTCGGTGTCCAGGGCCGAGGTGGGCTCGTCGGCGATCACCAGAGGAGGGGAGCCTATCAGGGCGCGGGCGGCGGCGACTCGCTGCTGCTGGCCGATGCTGAGGGCGTGGACGGGGCGATGGAGCGCTTCATCCGGCAGTTGCAGTTCTGCCAGCAGGCGGCGCGCCTCCTGCTCGGGGTTCCCTGTCAGGCGGGCCCGCTTGGCGGGTGAAAAGGTGAGGGCAGTGGTGACGTTGTCCTGCACCGAGAGAAACGGCAGCAGATTGAACTGCTGGAAGATGTACCCCAGATTGGCCGCCCGGAACTGGTCACGGGCGCGGCCGGAAAGCCGGGCCAGGGGCTGGCCCAGCACCTCCAGGGTGCCGTGGTTGGCGGTCTGGATACCGGCCAGCAACCCGAGCAGGGTGGACTTGCCACAACCCGATGGGCCCTTGATGAAGACGCGCTCACCCTCGTGGATACGAAGGGCGGGCAGATCGAGGACGGCTTCGTGACCCGGCCAGGCAAAGGCCAGATCACGGATCTCAACCACGGCATGTTTCATGGTGTTACCAGCCCAGTTTGTTGGTGGACGGAGTCAGTTCGGCGGCGGTCTGGCCGGTGGGCAGTATGCCCTGCACGCTCAGCTTCTCCAGGCTCGGGTAGAGGCTGAACAGGGTGGCCTCGAGACCGGTGAGCTTGGCCGGGGTAGCGCAGGTGTAGGTGTACATGGCTCCCATGTCCGCATGGCCCGCGTCGTCGTGATGGTGTTCATCGTGAGCGCCATCAGCCTTGTCGTGCTCGTGCTCGTGCTCATGGTCATGGTCATGGTCATGATCTTCCTTGGCGGCCTGCAGCTCTTGCTGGGTCAGCTTGCAGCCGGCGGCCGGGTCGAAACGGAAGAGGGCGTCGGGCTGCTGGAGGCGGGCCACCGCCTTGGCATACTGCGCTTTCTCCTCATCGGTGTTGGCGGCATGCTCGAAGCCCACCAGATCGGCGGCAGGGGCCTGCAACTCGATCATCAGCTGGTTGCCGTCGAGTACCAGGTTGAGGTGGCCGTGACCGTGCTCATGGGCACCGTGGCTGTGGCTTTCGTGTTCGTCGTGATTGGCCTGGGCGCCGAAGGCGGCAGCGGCCAGCAACAGGGTGACTGCTTTCATCGTTAATCCTTTTGAATAAATAGAGAAAAGATTGGTTCAAAAAAAGAAACAATGAAGGGGCGGCGGGGCGCGGATACGGCGATGTCCCGTGGTGCCGGTGGCCGCCCTCGGTTGGGGAGTGCCGATATACCGGTCGATGCCAAAGGAGAGGGGAGGGAGTACGGGGGTCGGCGTCAGTGCCAGCTTGCCATCCAGATGCAGGACGCAGAGGGTGCAGGCATGACCGTGATCGGGCAGGGCAGCTTCAAGAGGGTGCTGTGCCAGCACCGGTTGCATCCACAACCAGCCCAGCAGCAACACCCAGATTGTCAGTGTGGAACGACCCATAGACCCTTGTGGAAAGGGCGCCATCAGCGCCCTTCTCTCTGATTCAGAGATGGGACTGGATGAGCCCCATCACCTTGGTTATCTCGGCGGCATCGAGCTGGCCATCTTTGGCAAACAGCACCTTGCCCTCTTTATCCAGCAGTATGATGGCCGAACTTTCCGGGGTAAGCGCCCAGGCGTTGCGGGCCATCCCCTTGGCATCCAGCACCATGGCGGACCAGGGGAACTCCTTCTTGCTGTCCTCGGCACTGCTCTTCACGAAACCGGATGTGCCCCAGATGGCGTCATTGCTGTTGATGATGGTGACGGTCTGGTACTTGTCGTGGGGCAGCTTGGCCGCCTTGATCGCCTCGATCATGGGGGCATTGAGCTCCTTGGCGCTGGAGCGACCCGCAATGTGCTGGATCAGGAAGACCTTGCCGGTCAGGACCTTGCTCTGCCAGGGCTGATAGCTGATCTCCTTCTCCTTGAGCACCAGCTCCCCCTTGCCGCTGATGTTGACCAGCGGCACCTGGGTTGATTCCTTGATGTTGTGGGCCATGACCAGGGTTGGCAGCAGCGCCAGAGTAAGCACGAGATGTTTCATCCGGATGACACTCCTTTGTGATGTTATAACGATTTTTGGGTCGAGGGAATGGGACCCTGAACATCCTAAACTGATCGGATCTGTTTAAAAAGTGTTAAATAATGCAGGGTGCGACGGTGATCTTGTCAACATGGGCGCCATCCCCCCAATGACGGCGGCAAGGATGGCATGTCATCCATCAAAAGCAAGTGATGGTCATAAGAGGCTAGTAGAGCGGTTCGCTGATCAGGGGAATCTGGGCCATGGTCATCTGCTGGGCCAGCAGGGGAGAACCGGTGAGCAGCACGTGGCGCTGATTGCCGATCACCAGGGTGTCTCCCTCAAGGCCGCTGTCGGCCGTGATGGCGAGCCAGGCCGGCGAGACGCTGCCGATGCTGATGTTCGGATAGATGATGCTGAGACTGTACTGGGGCGCCAGCTCCGCCAGCAAACTGGCCATGAGCAGCGCCTTCTCGTCGCTGTCGGCCTTGTTGTCCTGCAGGGCCTGCAAGGGCGGAGCGAAGTGGTCCATTTGCTCGGGCGGGGTGGGGATGCCGCTCAGCCACTCCTGCAGCAGGGTGACGCTGGTGGCGAGATCCTTGGCCGAAAACTGCTGTGCCAGGGGTTTGAGGTCTCCCTTGAACTGATAGAACAGCTGGGAGTAGTTGGGGCGCACACAGGGCAGCTTCTGATTGGCCGGGTGCACGCAGGGTTGGACCCGCATCTCGTAGAAGGCGTCCTCCTGATATTGCCGGTAGGCCTGCCAGAACTGGGCGGATTCGAGGCTGCTGTCGTGCAGGGTAAAGGCCTGTTCCAGGTTGCGGAACTTGGTGGCCGTCTCCGGGCTGTGCTGGTTGATCTGGTTGATGCTGTTGTAGAGGCGCGGACTGATGTAGGAGTAGAGTGTTTCCAGCGGGAAGTTGAGGGCGGTGTCGAGCTGTGTCATCTCGTGACGGCTGGCTGAAAAGGTGCGCTCATCCGCCGTCAATTGCAGGTGCTTTTGCTGACCATCCGCAGATTGCCACTGCCAGCTCAGGTTGATCTCGTTGGCCTGCGCCATGGTGCCGAAGAGCAGACTGCACAGAAAGCCTTGTGCCAGTTTCATGGTGCGCCTCCGCCTGGGTTGATAATAAACAACTAGGTGAGTGACCGGCATTTGGATTGGTCTGGTGACAGATATATTGGTAATTATCTGATCTGACTTTAAATTTAATTCAGGAAATAAGTCATGGGGGAAATCATCATGAAGCTTGTTTCACGGTTTCTGCTGATATTGGTGGCCACGCCGGCGCTGGCGGGGCAGGTCATCGTCAATCAGGGATTGTCCAGCGCGGATACCTTCGCCCTGCGGGATCAGCTGGCCCGAGAGCATGAATGGCAGGAGTGGCTGCGCTTCCAGCAGGCCATCAAGTGGCTGGAGGTGCTGCCGGTCAACTGCGATCTGGTGGGAGGTGCCGGTCAGGAATATCGCTGCGGTGATGACTATTACCGCCCCTATCGGCAAAACGGGCGCGACCTCTATATCCAGGGGGATCCCCCCGGAGCGTCCCCGCAACGACCAATAAAAAAGGCGCCATAAGGCGCCTTTTTTGCGAGGAATACGCTTATTTTGCAGCGTAACGCTCGGCAGAGGTCTTGATTTCGGCTTCGGCAGCGGCCTTGTCGCCCCAACCTTCCACCTTGACCCACTTGCCCGCCTCCAGCTCTTTGTAGCGCTCGAAGAAGTGCTGGATCTGGGCTTTCAGCAGCTCGGGCAGATCGTTCACATCCTGGATGTGATCGTACTGCTTGGTCAGCTTGGAGTGGGGAACGGCCACGATCTTGGCGTCTTCGCCAGATTCGTCGGTCATCTTCAGCACACCGACCGGGCGGCAGCGGATGACGGAGCCGGCCAGCAGCGGGTAAGGAGTCGGAACCAGCACGTCGACCGGATCCCCGTCCAGGGACAGGGTGGCGTTCACGTAACCGTAGTTGCACGGGTAGAACATCGGGGTGGACATGAAACGGTCAACGAAGATGGCGCCGCTGTCCTTGTCGACTTCGTATTTGATCGGGTCGGCGTTCTGCGGGATTTCGATGATGACGTAGATGTCGTCAGGCAGGCTCTTGCCGGCCGGTACCAGGTTCAGGCTCATGACGTTTCCTTTGAGTGTTGGAGTCAAGTTTGCAGGCCGACATTATAGCGATGTCCCGTCAAATGACCATATTTCAAGGGCCGGGTGGCGTGCTGGAGGGTGGCTTTTACCCGCGCTTGCCCGATTTCTGTCGTCTGCGGGCGCGGATGCCTTCGCTCCCCATGGGCGCGGCTTGTGCCACCGGGTCAACAGACCCTAGAATGCGCACTCCCTTTACTGGAAAAGGCAGCGGTATGCACATTCACATTCTCGGGATCTGCGGCACCTTCATGGGTGGTCTGGCGGTGTTGGCAAAACAGCTTGGCTATCGGGTGACCGGCTCCGATGCCAACGTCTATCCCCCCATGAGCACCCAGCTCGAGCAACAGGGCATCGAACTGACCGAAGGCTACGACCCCTCCCAGCTCGATCCGGCGCCGGATCTGGTGGTGATCGGCAATGCCATGAGCCGTGGCAACCCCTGTGTGGAATATGTGCTGGACCGCAATCTGCCCTATATCTCCGGCCCCCAGTGGCTGCTGGAGCACGTGCTGAAGGATCGCTGGGTGCTGGCCGTCGCGGGCACCCATGGCAAGACCACCACCGCCAGCATGCTGGCCTGGGTGCTGGAGTATGCCAAGCTGGAACCCGGTTTCCTCATCGGCGGCGTGCCGGGCAACTTCCCGGTTTCCGCCCGTCTCGGCTCGGCTCCCTTCTTTGTGATTGAAGCGGACGAATATGACTGCGCCTTCTTCGACAAGCGATCCAAGTTTGTCCACTATCACCCGCGCACCCTGGTGATGAACAACCTGGAGTTCGACCACGCGGACATCTTCCCGGATCTCGCCGCCATCCAGCGTCAGTTCCACCACCTGATGCGCACCGTGCCGAGCAACGGCCGGGTGCTCTTCCCCAAAGGCGATGACAACCTTACCGCCGTGCGCGAGATGGGCTGCTGGAGCGAGGTGGAGCTGGTGGGCCAGGACGACGCCAAGTGGAAGGCGGTGAAGCTGGCCGATGACGGCTCCGCCTTCGAGGTGTGGCTGGATGGCGTGAAACAGGGGGAGGTGCACTGGGAGTGCATCGGAGAGCACAACGTCAACAACGGTCTGATGGCCATCGCCGCTGCCCGCCATGCCGGTGTCATGGTGGAGCACGGGATCAACGCCCTCTGCCAGTTCAAGTCCCCCAAGCGGCGCATGGAGCTGAAAGGGGAAGTGGCCGGCATCAGCGTCTATGACGACTTCGCCCACCACCCCACCGCCATCGAGACCACCCTGGGTGGACTGCGCGCCAAGGTGGGCAAGGCCCGCATCCTGGCAGTGCTGGAGCCCCGCTCCAACACCATGAAGCTCGGGGTTCACAAGGAGGAGCTGGCCGGTTGCTTCGACGGTGCCGACGAGGTGTTCTTCTTCCAGCCCCCCAACATCGGCTGGGATCTGGGGGAGGTGACGGCCCACATGACCCGACCTGCCCGGGTATTCGAGGCCCTTGATGCCCTGATTGGCGCCCTGGTGACCGAGAGCCGCCCAGGGGATCATATTCTGATCATGAGCAACGGCGGGTTTGGCGGCATTCACGACAAGCTGATCGCCCGCCTCAAGGAGCTGCAGAGCGCATCATGAACAATGCCATCACCCTGGCGCTGACCGGCGCCTCCGGCGCTCCCTATGCCCTGCGCCTGCTGGAATGCCTGGTGCAGGCGGACTATCGGGTCTTCCTGCTCGCCTCCTCGGCGGCCAGGGTTGTGCTCAAGACCGAGCAGCAGCAGGATTGGCCGGGCTCCCCCAGGGAGCTGTCGGCGTACCTCTGTCGCCAATATGGTGCCAAAGAGGGTCAGATCGTCGCCTGCGGCAAGGAGGAGTGGTTCTCGCCGGTGGCTTCCGGCTCGGCGGCCCCCAAACAGATGGTGGTCTGCCCCTGCTCCATGGGCACCGTCTCGGCCATTGCCAACGGCACCTCGGACAACCTGCTGGAGCGGGCGGCGGACGTGGTGATCAAGGAGCGCGGCCAGCTCATCCTGGTGCCCCGGGAGAGCCCCTTCTCGGCGATCCATCTGGAGAACATGCTCAAGCTTGCCCGTCTTGGCGTGACCATCATGCCCGCCGCCCCCGGCTTTTATCACGAGCCGAAAAGCATCGAGGATCTGGTGGACTTCATGGTCGCCCGCATCCTCGACCACCTGGGTGTCGAGCATGAGTTGACCAGTCGCTGGGGTTATGCCAGCCACTGATACGGTGGGGAGCGGACAAAAAAGC